>JANMAW010000500.1:0-1711 GCA_031360005.1 Rhizobacter sp. | reverse complement strand
GGTGGTGGCTGGCGATGCGTATCGGCGAACTTCAGAATCTCGAAGCGCACGCACGGGCTGGCAACGTCCGACGGCGGCCCGCCGAGGCCGATCGTGCCGCTGCCGTGCAAGGTGCAGCTGCCGCGGCGCAGGCCGATGATCTCGGGGTCGTGGTCGAAGCGCACATAGGTGCCGTTGTAGCTCAGATCGGTGAGCTGGAACGTGCCGCCGTGCCAGACGATGCGCGCATGCGAGCGCGACACGCGGGTGTCGTCGATGATGTAGGTCGCTTGCGGGCTGCGGCCGAGGATCAGCGGCAGGCTGGTGCCGGCATACACGCGGTTCTGGTCGAGCCACACCAGGCGGATCGCCTCGGGCTCGGGCGGCGCGCTCGGGGCGAATTCGCCGAACGCGGTCGCGGCGGTGTCGCCGAAGCGTCGCGTCGCCTCGAGCAGGTACACATGGACCGGCTCGACGCGCCCGCGCAGCTGCATCCGGTCGAGGCTGCGAAAGCGCGCCTGTTCCAGCTCGGGCAGGCCGTTCAGCGCGTTCGCGGTGACCAGCGTCTCGTTGTCGCCGGCGTGGTCGATCAGGCGTGCGGCGACATTCACCGCGTCGCCGAAGACATCGCCCGACATCTCGATGACCTCGCCGTGCGCGACCCCGACCTGCAGCTTCAGAGGCACGGTCCGCGCATGCGCGGCCAAGGCGCCATCGCCCGGTGCGCCGATGCGCTCCAGCGAGTCGTGCATCTCGTCGGATGCGGCCACCGCAGCGTCGGGCGCATCGAACATCGCCATCAGGCCGTCGCCGAGCGTCTTGACGACGCGCCCGCCGTGGTTGACGACGATGCGCGCCAGCAGCGCGACGCTTTGGGTGACGACGGCGGTCGCGTCAGCGTTGCCGAGCGTCTCGTACATCGACGTGCTGCCGCGCAGGTCGGCGAACAGCAGTGTGCGTTCGACGAGCTGGGTCATTGGAGCCCCTCGTCGGATGAGTACATCCGACGATCCCCCGGGGGGATGCGGGCCCGCAAGGTCCACGAACTGGGCCTCTCCGTGGCCCATGGAGCGGCCCGGCGCTGGGCCCGAGAGGATGACGCATGTGACATGCGGCGAGTTTAAGCGTGACGAACCGCACAAGAAGAAGGCCCCGTGGATCGCACGGGGCCTTCTGCCGGTCAGTGTCTCGAAGCTGCGACGATTACAGCGTGTCCAGATAGGTGCGCAATTTGTCCGAGCGGCTCGGGTGCTTGAGCTTGCGGATCGCCTTGGCCTCGATCTGGCGGATGCGCTCGCGCGTCACGTCGAACTGCTTGCCGACTTCTTCGAGCGTGTGGTCAGTGCTCATCTCGATGCCGAAGCGCATGCGCAGCACCTTGGCCTCGCGCGGCGTCAGGCTGTCGAGAATGTCTTTCACGACATCGCGCAGACCGGCCTGCATCGCCGCTTCGATTGGCGCCGTGTTGTTGGTGTCTTCGATGAAGTCGCCCAGATGCGAATCGTCGTCGTCGCCGATCGGCGTCTCCATCGAGATCGGCTCCTTGGCGATCTTCATGATCTTGCGGATCTTGTCTTCCGGGATCTCCATTTTCTCGGCCAGCGTCGGCGCGTCGGGCTCGAAGCCGAACTCCTGCAGGTGCTGGCGGCTCAGGCGGTTCATCTTGTTGATCGTCTCGATCATGTGCACCGGGATGCGGATCGTGCGCGCCTGGTCGGCGATCGAGCGCGTG
>JANMAW010000464.1:0-18839 GCA_031360005.1 Rhizobacter sp. | reverse complement strand
GTCGATCGGCGGCAGCATCTATTTCGGGACCAATCGGCCGACCGTGCTTGTAGGCAGCACCTGCTCGGCCAATCTCGGCTTGGCCAAAGCCTACGAGATGCCGCTGTTCTGCGTCACGCCGAGTTCGTCGCTCGTGACCGGTGGTGGTCTGCCGCCAAGCCCTCTCGTTGGCATCGTCGGGATCACCTACACCAAGGCCGATGGCCTGACCACCGGCACCAGGTTCAAGCCCTTCGTCATCGGCGCGCCCAACGCCAGGCAATCGGGGCTCGAGGTCAGCGAACCGAAGCCGCCCGATAACACTTCGCGCAAGCGGAGCTATTGGTATCAGGAGGTCAATCGCTGATCGGGGCGGGTGGGTGACCGGAAAACGGCCTCGGCCGCTTCCGTAGGGCCGGGTTCCGGAACCGTGCGCGTGCCGGCCGCCTTCAGGGCTGCCGCAGCCGGGCGAGTATTCGCAAGTCGTCGCCGATGGTCGCGACATCGTGAAAGGTCAGCGGCACGGCATGCTCCAGGCTGTCGAGGGGGCCGAACGCCGCCATTTCCTGACCGGTGCCGAGGAGCTTCGGCGCCAGATAGACCAGCAGTTCATCGACAAGCTGCTCTCGGACCAGCGAACCATTCAACTTCTGGCCGGCCTCGACGTGCAGCTCGTTCACGCCCCGCTCGGCCAGGTCCGCGAGCACCGCCGCCAGGTCGACCTTGTCGTGGCTGCCGGGTCTGAGCACGATGCGCGCCTCGGCGGCCTGCAGCGCCCCGATGCGCTCCGGCACCGGTCGGGCCGCGTAGATCAGTACCTGGCCGGGCGCCGGCAGGATGCGCGCCGCGACCGGAGTGTCGAGCCGCGAATCGATGATGATGCGAAGCGGCTGCATCGCGCTCGGCACCAACCGCACGTCGAGCCGTGGATCGTCGGCGAGGACCGTCCCGACGCCGGTCAGGATGGCACCCGAGCGCTTGCGCCACGCATGCCCGTCGATGCGCGCGGCCTCGCCGGTGATCCACTGGCTCGCGCCGTTGAGCAGCGCCGGGTGGCCGTCGAGCGATGCGGCGATCTTCATGCGCACCCACGGCCGGCCGCGCTGCATGCGGGAAAAGAAGCCGATGTTGAGTTCGCGGGCCTCCATGGCCAGCGGTCCGGCTTCGACGGCGATGCCGCAGGCGCGCAGCCGGGCAACGCCCTGGCCGGCGACGATCGGGTTCGGGTCTTCGACCGCCACCACGACGCGGGCGATGCCGGCTTCGATCAGTGCATCGCAGCACGGTGGCGTGCGACCGTGGTGCGAGCACGGCTCCAGCGTCACATGGACGGTCGCGCCACGAACGCTTTCGCCATTCAACTTCGCGTCGCGCAACGCCATCACCTCGGCGTGCGGGCCCCCGGCCTGCTGGGTGTGACCGCGGCCGATCACGCGGCCATCGACCGCTGCGATGACACAGCCGACGCGCGGGTTCGGGTCGCTCAGGCCGATCGCGTGGTGCGCGAGCGCCAGCGCTTCGTGCATCGATGTCGGGAAGGGATTGCGGGCAGTCATTCCGGTGGCAGTCAAGGCTGGTGCTGTGCGGTGCTCCGGTCGACGAAGACGTCGGAGCTGTGGCCGGCGATCCGGATCGCCGGCGCGTTCGGGCAGCTCTCGCTTCCGTTGATCACGAGAAAGTCCTGGTTCGCGAGGCTGCCGTGGACGCCGGCGTAGCTGGCCGGGTGCTCGATGTTCGCATCGATTGTGCCGCTGCCATCGAGATCGCTGGCGTAGCGACATACGCGCCGGTCGGCCGCACCGGTGCCGATACTCCAGCCGATCGGCAGCAGCGTCGCGCGGCCCGACCACTGGCCGGTGGCGAGCGGGACCACGGCGCAGTGGTAGGCGAGGTGCCGCTCGCCGGTGTCGGTCCAGCCTGGCAGTCCCATCGCGACCGCCGTGGCGGCGAGCGGCACGGCGTCGACGTGCAGGCTCGCGCCGGCGGTGTACGACACCGTCTTCATCGCCTCGACGGCGCAGTCGGGCGCGCTGGCGTAGGTGCCGCCGGAAAGGGCCAGCGACACCGCGACGGGGGGCGGCACGTCGTTGCCGTGGGCGGGGTCCGGCGGCGATGCCGACGAGAAGCGGACGATGCCCCTGAGCAGTTGGCGGACGGTGTCATCGCACGCGACGAGGTCGCTCGCGGTCAGCTCGCGCGTCGACTTGGTGGCAGAGATGCCGGTGCAGCGCCCGGTCACGAGGCCGGTTGCATTGTCGAACAGGTATGCGATGGATCCGCTGCTCACCGGCTTGAACACGCTGCTGCGGTTGCCAAGGTCTTTCGCCGCGAGCGGAATCGCCGCGCCGCGCCCGAACGCCCCCTTCACCGATGTGCCGCTGCGCGCCAGGCTCAGCGCGCCGCCTTCGGCCGGGTCGGCGCCGGCGATGATGGAATGCAGGGCGACCTGCTGCGGGGTGTCGCTGCGGTCGGTCCAGCTCACGGTGACCGACGCGTTCTTGGCACGCGGTGTCTCGGCCGAGTCGATCTGGCGCGTGACGAGGTAGCGCGTGCTGGAAGCGTCGCCTTTGCCCGGATCGACCGTGCGCGAGCGGCTCGCGATGTCGTCGTACGACGGCGCACCCGCGGACGCGGTGATCATCGCGAAGGCGCGCAACGTCTCGAGATCTTCCTGCGCCAGCCGCACCGCCTCGGAACGCTGACGCGCCAGGTCCGAGCCCAGGCGAAGTTGGGTCTGCACGCGCGCCACCGTCAGCATGCCGAGCGTGAGCACGAAGAAGGCGAACAGCGCTTCGAGCAGCGTGCTGCCACGCTGGTGGCGCCGCGATGGGGCGACGAGGTTTCGCATGGCGGCCTCTCAAAAATCGCGCCAGCTGCCGCTCACGCGGGCGAAGCCGCCGCTGTTGCCGTTCAGCGTCGCGAGAACGGCTGTGTCGTAGAAAACTTCGGGGGCGCCGGTACCCTGATAGCTGCTCTCGGACAGCACGGCACCGCGCACGAGGGCACCGCCGCCGGGGCCGCTCCAACGGATGGCCGCGCCGTACACCACGCCGTGCAGCGCCACCGCGGCGTCGAACTGGACCGCTCCGCTGACGATGATCACGACCGGATGGTCGGCCGAGCCCAAGGTCATCGGGCCGGCGAGCGTCAGGTCGCCGTCGACCCAGATCAGCGCACTGTCGGCGGCCGCGCCGATCGCCGCCGTGAGCGCGGCACTGCAATCGTTGCTGCAATCGATGGTCGTGACCGCCGGCCGGTTCTTCCAGCCGGCCTTGTCGATGCCGAAGTACGACGCGAAGAAGCGATCGGTGTTCATGCCGGCCAACGCGGTGTCGTTGCTCACCAGCGCCCCGGCCTGCACCGCGCCGGCCGGCAGGGTCAGCCGCGCCTGGCTGGCGGCGATGGAGCCGCCGGCGTGAATCGCGATGGCGGTCGCCGGGTCGGGGTTGTGCACTCCGAGCGGCGCCGCGTCGGCGCTGAATGCGCCTCGGGTCGTGATGGCGGCGACCGGCGGCGTACGCAGGCCGGCGCGCAGGCCCAGTGCGACTTCGACGACCGCGGTCGCGTCGGCGCTCGTCGGCGAGCCGGGCAGGCACGCTCCGGCCAGGCTGGTGCACCCGGTGGCCGCGACTCGCACGATGGCGGGTTTGTCGGTGGGCAGGAACTGCAACATGAACGCCGCTGCGGGGGCCGTGCCCGAGGGTGGGCTGAGCACCGGCAGGCCTTGCGCCGGGCAACTGCACGCCCAGTCGCTGCCGGAGCGAACGCAGGCGGGCTGCAGCGCGGTCGCGATGCCGGCCCGGCTCCAGGTCGCAGGCGTGAAGGTCGCGGTCGCGCGCGTGAAGCTCAGGTAGCGCGTGCGGAACGATGTCGCGGCCGGGTCGGTGGTGGGTCGGCAATCCGCGCCGAGGCGCCGGTTGCTGTTGAGCTGCGCGAGCGCCCATTCGAGGCCGGCCTCTGCCGCCTCGAAGGCCTGCGTCGAGCGGTACTGGTTGGTCGCGCTGCGTTGCTCGAACACGAGGTTGCGATTGACGAATCCCGCCACCAGCACCATCGCGAGGAACAGCAGCATCGTGACGATCAACGCGGCGGCGCCACGTTGCTCCCCGGCTGTGCACGCAGGTGTTCGCAAGTTGTTCATCTCAACCCTCCGGGCATGCGCCGACGACGAGATCGTTGCGCAACCGCACGTTGCTGTGCACGCTGCGCGTCACGTTGCTGTTGCGCGCGAGCCGCGCGGTGATCACCAGCGAGAGGCTGCGCACCTGCTGGCGTGGCGGGCATGAGGCGTCGCCCGCGCGGCATTCGGTCGCGCAAAACGCCTGCAGGTTGATGTCGTCCAACGTCGGCGTGACGCTGAACTCGATGACGCTGATGCTGCCCGCATCGGTCAGGGCCTGCCAGTTTGCCGCGCCGAGTTTCATCTCGATCGTGCCGGAGCGCAACCGGTACCCGAATTGTTCATTGCCGTCGACGAGGTTGTTTTCGGTGACGTCGCGCGAGTAGCGAAAACTCACCGCGTTCGATGCGGCGCCGCCGGGCGCCACTGCCACGTAGGGGTTGGTCGCGACACCGGTCGCGCCCGCGACCCAGACGCCGTCTGTCGCGGCGCCCCAGTAACCGGCGCGGCGGAGGTCACGCGTGATCAGGTCGGCGGCGGTGCGCAGGTCTTGCACAAGGCGTGCTTCGAGCAACAGGCTGCGGTTCTCGCGCAGGTTACCGGCGAGAAGCACCGCACCGGTGGCGGCGATGAACAGCGCGATCGCCGTCCCGACGAGCAACTCGACCATCGACAGGCCGCGTTGGGCGTCGCGCGCGATGGCTTCGCGCAGGGTCGCATTCATCACAGCATCCAGCATTTGCGGTTGACCGCCGCCGGGTTCGCAGCGGTGGTATCCGGGCCGGAGGCATGCATCAGGTTGCCACCGAGCGCGCTGAGTCTCATGAACCGGCAGGCCGTGTCCCGCGCCTGGGCGCCGATGGCCGTGGCCAGCACGTCGTAGCCATCGGCAGTCGCCGCGGTCGCCTGCAGCGTGTAGTGCCCCGCCGGCGAGATGCCCGACACCCCGATCTCACCCAAACTGCCGTAACTGTTGGCGTTGCTGCGAAAGCGTTCCTGCGCGGTCTGGATCTGCATCATCGATACCAGCACGCTGGAGCGCCGCGCCCTCTGCAACTGAGCTTCGAAGCCGGGCAACGCCACGCTCGACAACAGGCCAGCCACCGAGACCGTGACCAACAGCTCGATCAGCGTGAAGCCGCGCATCGAACGGTGTGTGCGAGTGGCGACCGGCTTGGCGGCGGCGCAATGAGCGCATGTCGTGTGGATGGGCGACGCGGCATGCGCGAGGCCCGCCGGCGCGGCCTGCCGTTCGCTCGGGCCGGGGCGGCGTTGGCCGTCGAACGACGCGATCGGGTGGGTGTGCATGACGTGGTTTCCTTTCAGCAGGCGGGGTAGCCGGGCGTCAACGCTTGCGGCGAACAGGAGCGCACGCGCCCCATGACGTTGACCACGTGGTGCACCGCGCGATTTCGGGTGCCGAGCAGGCGCAGCGTGCCGGTCGGCGAACTGGTGCCGTGCAGCGGGTCGAACAGGATCGAGACGATGTTGGCTTGCAGGCTGACGTGATCGGCGCGTGCGACCGTCACCGTCTTGATCTCGAGCGCGCCGCCGCCGCATCGGGCCGGGCCGGCGGTGTCGCAACGGCACTGATCGGCCGCGCCGCTGTGGATCACGTAGCAATTGCCGGTCGGGCTGACATGAACGCTCAGGCGCAGCGGCTGGTTGTGCGCCACCGACTCGCTGCGAACGAAATGGATGTCGGTGACCAGCTGAGTCGCGGAGCCCTCGAGCCGCCGCCTGTCGAGGAGGTCCTGCATCGCAGGCGCAACGGTCGCGGCGACGATGGCGGTCACCGCGAGCGCGATGCAGGCTTCGATCAGCGTGATGCCGCGTTGCCGGCAAGTCTTGTCGCGCAGGAAAGCGGGGGTGGTGTTCATCTGTGCTCCGGGGCGAGAACCGATGCACAGACTTTAGATAGCGTCGCGGCGTCGCGCGACCCCTTGAAGTGGGAACGGGCCTTCCCTCCCGTGGGCTCCCCCACGTACCACCCCATTCGGGGTGGAGGACCAGGCCGAAGCGCTTGCAGGCGATTCGGCTTCTAGGCGGGTTGCAGTGCGCAGGCACTGCCAACAAGTCCCGCCTCAAATATCGCGGATCAGCTGCCTGAACTCGTCGACGTCCTCGAAGCTGCGGTACACCGATGCGAAGCGCACATAGGCGACCTTGTCGATGCGTTTGAGCTCGCGCATCACGAGCTCACCCAGGCGTGTGGAGGGCACTTCTTTCGAGCCGCTGTTGAGCAGCTTGTCCTGGATTCGCTCCATCGCCGCGTCGATCTGTTCGACGCTGACCGGCCGCTTGCGCAGCGCGAGCTCCATGGAGGCGCGAATCTTCGACGCGTCGAATTCGGCGCGCGTGCCATCCTTCTTGACGACGGACGGCAGCGCGATTTCGGCGCGCTCGTAGGTCGTGAAGCGCTTGTCGCAACTGGGGCACCGGCGTCGGCGGCGCACGACGTCGCCCTCGTCCGAGTCACGCGTCTCGACGACCTGGGTGTCTTCGTGGCTGCAAAAGGGACAACGCATGAGGAGAGGGGTACCGCGCTGGGTCGCTGACGCGACCCTTGGCGGCTGCTTAACGGTAGACCGGGAAGTCGCGCGTCAGCGCCGCCACCTTCGCGCGCACTGCCGCCGCGCTGGCCGCGTCGTTCGGCCTGTCGAGCACGTCCGCGATCAGGTTCGCGGTCTGGCGCACCTGCTCTTCCCGGAAGCCGCGCGTCGTCATCGCCGGCGTGCCCAGGCGAATGCCGCTGGTGATCATCGGCTTTTGCGGGTCGTTCGGGATGCCGTTCTTGTTGCAGGTCATGTGTGCGGCGCCCAGCAGGTTCTCGGCTTCCTTGCCCGTCAGGCCTTTCGGCCGCAGATCGACCAGCATCACATGTGATTCGGTGCGCCCGCTGACGATGCGCAGGCCCCGTTCGATCAGCGTCTCGGCGAGGAGTACGGCGTTCGTCACGACCTCCCGCTGGTAGACCTTGAACTCGGGCTGGAGTGCCTCGTGGAACGCCACCGCCTTGGCGGCGATCACATGCATCAGCGGCCCGCCCTGGATACCCGGGAAGATCGCGCTGTTGATTTTTTTGGCGATGGCTTCGTCATTCATCAGCACGATGCCGCCGCGCGGGCCACGCAGGCTCTTGTGGGTGGTGGATGTCACGACGTCGGCGTGCGGCACCGGGTTCGGATAGACGCCCGCTGCGATGAGACCGGCGTAGTGCGCCATGTCGACCATGAAAACGGCGCCGATGTCTTTCGCGACCTTCGCGAAGCGCGCGAAGTCGATGCGCAGGCTGTAGGCGGAGGCGCCGGCGATGATCAGCTTCGGCCTGTGCTCGCGGGCCAGGCGCTCCATCGCGTCGTAGTCGATCTCCTCGGCCGGCGTGAGCCCGTAGCTCACCACTTTGAACCACTTTCCGCTCATGTTCAGCGGCATGCCGTGCGTCAGGTGGCCGCCCTCGGCGAGACTCATGCCCATGATCGTGTCCCCGGGCTGCAGCAGGCCGAAAAACACCGACTGGTTGGCTTGCGAGCCCGAGTTCGGCTGCACGTTCGCGTAATTGGCGCCGAACAGCTTCTTCAACCGGTCGATAGCCAATTGCTCGACGACATCGACGTGCTCGACCCACCGTAGTAGCGCTTGCCCGGGTAGCCCTCGGCATACTTGTTGGTGAGCTGGGTGCCCTGCGCGGCCATCACGGCAGGCGAGGCGTAGTTCTCGGATGCGATCAGTTCGATGTGCTCTTCCTGGCGCTGGTTCTCACGCTGGATGACAGACCAGATCTCCGGGTCGACGTTGGCGATGGTTGATTGGGCGCGGTCAAACATGGGTGGCAGTCCTCTTCATGCGAAGTCCCCGCGGCTGAATCGGTTGCATGTGCACACGGCCACGAGGCTGCCCAGGCGAACGGCGGAACGGCGACGTGCCGACGCAGTCTCCGACCCCGCTTCCCGGTGGTAACCCACCTCAGGCCCGACACCCGGCGAGCGGGAGGGGCCGCATCGCCAGTCGCGCGGCAAGCTCAGTGTAGCGGAGCTGTCGGATCGCTCAGCGAAGCATCGCGATCTGGTCGGACGCGTGCGGTGCCTCGGCCGCGGATTCGGAGGCGGGGGCAGCATCTGGCTTGGCTGCCGTCGCCGCCACGGGTGCGCTGATCGACACGGCGCGGTGCGGCACGCTCTTGCCGCTGGCCACCAGACGCAGCGAGCGCTGCTCGCTCAAAACCTTGCCGGCGTAGCCGCCGTCATCGGCCAGGTTGGCGGCGCCGACATAGAAGCGCAAGCCGTCTTCGAGGCTGCCGGCGCGGGCAATGCACTCCTTCAGCACCTGAACGCCGACGCGAAGATTGGTCACCGGGTCGAACGCCGCGTGCTTCCCGCCGAAAGCGACGTACTTGTCGTTGTGGATATTGGTCATCACCTGCATCAGGCCCTGGGCGCCGACGTCGCTCTGCGCGAACGGGTTGAAGCTCGATTCGATCGCCATGATCGCGAGGATCAACGTTGGGTCAAGCCCGGCTTTCCGGCCGACGCTCCAAGCTTCCTGCACAAGCCGGCTCACCGGCTCCGGCGCCACCCGATAGCGGCGGGACAGCCACTGGGCGACAGCGGCCTGTTGGCGGCTCAACTCACTTGGATCGGATGCGGTGGCCCGCGCGATCGCGTCGGGCTCGCTCAACTCGGCCGCCAGTGCGTCCACGGGTGCGGCGCGAGCTTCCTCGCGCTCCTGCAACCAGCCGAGAGCCCAGGTTTCGGCGTCATGGCGCAATTCCGCCCGCCCGGCTGCGAACAGCAGCACGGCGGCGAGCATCAGACCCAACAACGCGAAGGAGTTATGACTCACCTCCAGCAAGCCGTGGCCCAGGTCGCGCAGGAACACCGAGGCCGAGCGCGCCGAGGCGCTGCCGATGAAGCGCACGAGCGCTACCGCCTGAGCAGTGGCGATGCGCGTTCCATCGACTATTTGGTTCAATGCCATCGTCACTCCTTTTCGCGCTGCATTTCGGTTGTGCCCCGCCCCGCAGGGCGGCGCTCGCCCGGTCGGCGGCGATAATTGTTGGCTGCGGTGCGCCGGCGGGTGACACAGGGCGGCCAACTTCGGTCAGCTCGAACTCTGCGGGCCGCGCGACCCGCCTTTCGACGTTGCAAGGTTGCGGGTTGTCTCTTCAGATTCAGGGACGAACGAAATCTAACAATTGCTTTCATATCAGGTCAAGCATATCAACGCAGTTTAATATGACAAACGAATATGAAATATAGCGATCTGCGGGGCTTCATGAGTGGATTGGAGCGGCTCGGCGAGCTTCGGCAGGTCGAAGATCCAGTCTCCACGCGGCTCGAGATGACAGCGGTCAGTGACTTCGTATTGCGCGCGGGCGGCCCGGCATTGTGGTTCCGGCAGCCTGCCGGTTACAAAATTTCGGCGTTGACAAACTTGTTCGGGACGCCGCATCGGGTCGCTTTGGGCATGGGGGCGGCCGATTTCGCCGAGTTGCGCGACGTCGGCCGGCTACTCGCCAGCCTGAAGGAGCCCGAGCCCCCGAAGGGGCTGAAAGACGCGAGCAAACTGCTGCAGATGGCCAAGGCGCTGTGGGACATGAAGCCGGTCAGCGTGCGCCATCCGGCCTGTCAGCAGGTGGTATTGCAATTTCCTGACGTCGACCTCGTATCGCTGCCGGTGCAGACCTGCTGGCCCGGGGACGCCGGCCCGCTCATCACCTGGGGTCTGGTCATTACGCGCGGACCGCAGGGCGGGGTGCACGCGCGGCCGCGCCAGAATCTCGGTATCTACCGTCAGCAGGTGATTGGCAGGCGCCAAGTCATCATGCGTTGGCTTGCCCATCGGGGCGGCGCGCTCGATTTTCGCGATTTCTCGCTCGCCAAGCCCGGTCAGCCGTTTCCGTTGGCTGTGGCGCTCGGGGCCGACCCGGCGACGATCCTCGGCGCGGTGACGCCGGTACCCGACACCTTGTCCGAGTACCAGTTCGCCGGCCTGCTGCGTGGCAGTCGCACCGAGGTCGCCGACTCGGGCGTCGGAGATGCGGGTTTGGCGCTGCAGGTGCCGGCGAGCGCCGAGATCGTGCTCGAGGGGCATATCCCGGTTGCCCCGAACGGCTTCACCGGTGTCAGCGAGCACGGTGTGCGGCTCAAGGAAGTGGGGGGCTTCCTGCACGCGCTCGAAGGCCCGTTCGGCGATCACACAGGCTATTACAACGAGCAGGACTGGTTTCCCGTGTTCGAGATTAACCGGATGACGCACCGGCGCGACCCGATCTACCACTCCACCTACACCGGCAAGCCGCCGGACGAACCAGCCATCCTCGGCGTCGCCCTGAACGAAGTCTTCGTGCCGATCCTGCAAAAGCAGTTTCCCGAGATCGTCGACTTTTACCTGCCGCCCGAGGGCTGCAGTTACCGGATGGCCATCGTCAGCATCAGAAAGAGCTACCCCGGCCACGCCAAGCGCCTGATGTTCGGCATCTGGAGCTTCCTGCGGCAGTTCATGTACACCAAGTTCATTGTCGTGACCGACGACGACGTCGACATCCGTGAGTGGAAAGAAGTGATCTGGGCCATCACCACCCGGGTCGACCCGGCGCGCGACACCACCCTCGTCGACCACACGCCGATCGACTATCTCGATTTCGCCTCGCCGGTGAGCGGCCTGGGCGGCAAGATGGGTCTGGACGCCACCAACAAATGGCCAGGCGAAACCGCGCGCGAGTGGGGTCGCCCGATCCGCATGGACGCGGCCGTCGAGCAGCGCGTCCAAGCCGTCGTGAAGACCATCATGAACCCCGTCGCATGAAAAGTGGGCACGCGATCATCAGATGCGCTTGAACCCGGGCCTCGGATGCTCTAAGTTTAAATGGCCTGCATGCAGGTGTTTTAACCGGCGCAGTCTCTGCGCTAGAGGAGCCCCGGAGTTCATTCCTCCGGAGCCCCAAACGGTGGCGAGAGCCACCCGCCCCTCTGTCTGAAAGGCCAGAGGGGTTCGTCTTTCTGTGGCAGGCCGCTGCGGTACGGAGTCTTTCAACGGGTCGCGGGGCGCAGCCGCGACGCTGCCTGTCGGAGCGGTCGACGACGCTGCTCCGCGCGGCGCCCGGGTCGGCTACTTTTTCTTCGGCTTGGCCGCTTCCGATCGCGGCGTCGTGCCCGATTGAAGCCCTTCCGACATGCCGATCAGCACACCGCTGACGAGCGCGGCATAGCCATCGAGCATCGCCTGCGCGGTCTTCGCGCCGGCGGCGCGGCCTTCGCGGAGTGAGGCTTGCGCCTGCGCCATCAATTGCTCGACGGTTTGCGTGGCCTGCGCGCCGGTGTCGGTGCCCTTCATCTTCATCGCGCCGAGCACATGTTCCCAGGGCCCTTGCAGCGGGCCACTCGCGGCCTGGGTCGCCTTGGTCACTGTCGCGAAGAACGTGTCTTCCATCTTCTCGATGTTCGTGATCGCGCCCTTCAGCTGCTTCTCCTGCAAGCCGGCGCCCTGGTCGACGAACTGCTGCAGCGCCTTGCGATTGGCCTCCACCGCCTGCAGCAGCGCGCTGTCCATGCCGGCGAAGGCCTTCGTCAGCATCGCCTCCACGTCCACCGGGCCCGCCCCGTTCTGCGCCGCCCCGGTCGTCGCCGCGGTGGTCACGCTATTGAGTACCTTCTTGATGTTCTCCATCGTCAGCTCGCGCCCTTGCAGCGCCTTCAGCGTGGCGTCGCTGACGGCCTTGCGCAGCGCCTCGCCCGATTTGGCGGTGGCTTCCGAGAACATCTTGACGATCGCGTCCTGGTCGATTCCTGCTTTGATCATTCGGCCTCCTGGGGTTGATGTGAATCGGCGGCCAGCGCCCAAGCGCCACCGCCGCGCAATTCCGCGCTCTCACTGCATGTGTTGGCCGCCGTTGATTGCGATGTTGGCGCCGGTCACGAACGCCGCTTCCTCGGATGCCAGATAAATGACCAGCCCGGCCACTTCTTCGGGTTTGCCCAGCCGCCCGACCGGGATCTGCGGCAGGATCTTGCTGTTGAGGACCTCCTCGGGAATGGCCGTGACCATCTTCGTGCCGATGTAGCCCGGCGAGATGGTGTTGACGGTGACGTTCTTCTTGGCCACCTCGAGCGCCAGCGCCTTGGTGAAGCCGTGCACCCCCGCCTTCGCGGCCGAGTAGTTGGTCTGGCCGAACGCGCCCTTCGAGCCATTCACCGAAGAGATGTTGATGATGCGGCCCCAGCCGCGCTCGACCATGCCGTCGGCGACCTGCTTGGTCATGTTGAACAGGCTGTCGAGGTTGGTGCGCATCACGGCGTCCCAGTCGACCTTGTTCATTTTCTTGAAGGTCGTGTCGCGGGTGATGCCGGCGTTGTTGACCAGCACGTCGACGGCACCGGCCTTCGCCTGCACTTCGGTGACCGCTTTCGTGCAGGAATCGAAGTCGGAGACGTCGCAGGCCACGGCCAGGATGTCGTAGCCCCGCGTCTTCATGCCCGCGACCCATTCGGAGTGTTTGGTGTTGCCCGGCGAAAAAGTCACGACCACCTTGTAACCGGCATCGGCCATCTTGGTCGAGATCGTTTCGCCGAGGCCGCCCATGCCGCCTGTGACCATCACCACTCGTTGCTTGGCTGTCATTTGTCTGTCTCCTGCGCGATGAGCGCTTGCGTGAAAGAAAGGTAGGATCAAACGCCCGAGCGCACGGCGATAGCCGGCATGTGGGCTTCGCTCCGGTCGAGCTCTTCTTCAGGCTCGTCGGATTCGACGCCGCCCGCATTGTCGAGTTCGCGGGCCAGTCGCTGTCGATCCAGATCACCGGTCCACTTCGCGACCACAAGGGTGGCCACGCCGTTGCCGATCAGGTTGGTCAGGGCGCGCGCCTCCGACATGAAACGATCGATACCCAGAATCAGCGCGAGGCCCGCGACGGGCACATGGCCCACCGCCGACAGCGTGGCCGCCAACACGATGAAACCGCTGCCGGTCACGCCAGCCGCGCCCTTGGAGGTCAACAGCAGCACCAGCAGCAGCGTCACCTGCTGACCCAGCGTCATCGGCGTGTTGGTGGCCTGGGCGATGAATACGGCGGCCATCGTCAAGTAGATCGAGGTGCCGTCGAGGTTGAAGGAGTAACCGGTCGGGATCACCAGGCCGACGACCGACTTGCGCGCGCCCAGGTTCTCCATCTTCGCCATCATGCGCGGCAAAACCGTCTCGCTCGACGAGGTGCCGAGCACGATCAGCAACTCTTCCTTGATGTACTTGATGAACTTCCAGATCGAGAAACCGCTGACCCGCGCGATCGTGCCGAGCACGACAAAGATGAAGATCAGGCAGGTCGCGTAGAACGTGGCCATCAGCGCACCGAGCGAGAGCAGCGAGGCGACGCCGTACTTGCCGATCGTGAACGCCATCGCACCAAACGCCCCGATCGGCGCGACCTTCATGATCGTGCCGACGATCCCGAACAATACGTGCGAGAACTTCTCGATGAAGTCGAACACCAGGGTGCCGCGCCCGCCGAACTTGTGCAGCGCAAACCCGAACATCAGCGCGAACAGCAGCACCTGCAGGATCTCGCCCTTGGCAAACGCATCGACCACGGTGCCTGGGATCACGTTGAGCAGAAAGTCGGTCGTCGAGGCCATCTTGCCGGGGCCGGTGTAGGCGGCGATGCCCTTGGTGTCGAGCGTGCTGGCATCGATGTTCATGCCGTGGCCCGGCTGCACGATGTTGATGACCAGCAGGCCGACGACGAGCGCGATGCTGCTCACAACCTCGAAGTACAGCAGCGCCAGGCCACCGGTCTTGCCGACCTTCTTCATGTCTTCCATGCCGGCGATGCCGACCACGACGGTGCAGAAGATGATCGGCGCGATGATCATCTTGATCAGCTTGATGAAGCCGTCGCCGAGCGGCTTCATCGCTTCGCCGGTGCTCGGGAAGAAGTGGCCGAGCAACACGCCGATGACGATGGCCGTGATGACCTGCAGGTACAGCGACTTGTAGAGCGGCTTGCGCACCGGGGGATGATCCATTGCGGGGTCTCGCGGATTTGTTGGTGGGCAGTTCGGTGGGGACAGTGTTACCGCGGGGAGTGGGCGGACGCAAGAGGGATTCCACAGACTTTGCGCTGAATTGCGTTGCCGGGAGCGCTCTGTCGCCGAGCGCCTCCGGAGCGGGATCGCGATCGCGACCGGGCTTGACCGGCATCAAGTCGGCCGCGTCACGCTCGCGTAGATTGCTTCCATCAACGACCTGGGCGCCCGCGCCGGTGCAATCTTCCGCCTCAGACTCCATGCTGGCTGACCCGCTCACCGCGCACGGCATGGCCGCGTCGGCCACGCTCGACGATGCCGACGTGCAGGGCGGCTTCACGTCGTGGTCGGTCGCCGCTGGCGGCGCCCGTGCCGCGCGTTCGCACTTTCGGCTCTCGGGTCTGTACTGCGCTGCCTGCGCCGGCCTGATCGAGCAGGCGCTGCTCGCCGAGCCGGGCGTGCTCGGCGTGGAGGTGAGCTACGCGTCGCAACACGCGACGGTGCGCTGGGACCCGGCACTGACACGGCCTTCGCGCCTGGTGGCGGTCGTGCAGCTCGCCGGCTACGACGCCGCGCCCGATCTGACCGAGCCGGCGCGCGCGTTGCGCCGGCGTGAGCAGCGCGCCGCGCTGTGGCGCCTGTTCGTGGCAGCGTTCTGCATGATGCAGGTGATGATGTACGCGGCGCCGGCCTACCTGGCCGAGCCGGGCGCGCTGGCACCCGATCTGCAGCGGCTGCTGCAATGGGCGGCGTGGCTGCTGAGTCTTCCGGTGCTGCTGTTTTCGGCGGCGCCGATGTTTCGCGATGCATGGGAGGGCCTGGCGCGGCGCCAGGTTCGAATGGACCTGCCGGTCGTCCTTGGCCTCGTCGTCACGTTCGTCGCAAGCTCCGGGGCGACTTTCGCGCCGGGCGGCGTGTTCGGTCACGAGGTCTACTTCGATTCGCTGACGATGTTCGTCTTCTTTCTGCTGGTGGGCCGCACGCTGACTCTGAATGCGCGCCACCGCGTCGCCGCGTCACTCGAAGATGCTTTGTCGCGCCTGCCGCCGGACGTGCGGCGCATCGAGGCCGACGGTCGCTATACGCAGGTGCCGCTGCGTGCGCTGCGCCGCGGCGACCGCGTTCGCGTGCTGGCCGGCGAGGCCTTCGCCGCCGACGGCCCATTGCTCGAAGGCCGCACCCACTCCGATGAAGCGCTGCTCACTGGCGAATCCCGCCCGGTGCCCAAGCAGCCCGGCGACATGCTGATCGCCGGCAGCCTGAACCTCGGCGCGGCGGTGACGATGCGCGTCGAGCGGCTCGGCGCCGACACGCGCTTCGAAGCCGTCGTCGCGCTGATGCGCGGTGCACTGACGCAGCGGCCGGCGCTCGTGCGCGCCGCGGATCGCGTCGCGGTGCCATTCCTGTGGGGCGTGCTGTTGCTCGCGGCGCTGGCCGGCGCGGCGTGGGCGGTGATCGACCCGTCGCGGGCCGTGTGGGTCGCGGTCTCGGTGTTGATCGTCACCTGCCCGTGCGCGTTGTCGCTGGCCGCGCCGTCGGCGTTGCTCGCGGCGGCGGGCGCGCTGGCGCGTCGTGGCGTGCTGGTGCGGCGGCTCGATGCATTCGAGGTTCTCGCCAGGGTCGACACGCTGTTTTTCGACAAGACCGGCACGCTCACCGTTGACCGCATGCAACTGCAACGTGTGCACCTGCTGCCCGCGGCCGTCAACGCGGGCCTCGACGAGTCGGGCGTGATGGGCCTGGCCGGCTCGCTGGCGCGCAACTCGTCGCACCCGCTGTCGAAGGCACTAGCCAGCGCCGTGGTGGTGCCCGATGCGGTCTGGTGCGACGTCGCCGAAGTGCCCGGCCGCGGCCTGCAGGGCGCGGCGTGGGATGGGTCTCTGGCCCGCCTGGGCGCACGCGACTGGGTCGATCCGAACAGCGGTCCGAACGACAGCCTGAGCGGCAGTCCGAGCGGCGAGCCAACGCCCGACGCCGCGGCCGCGCAGCTCTGGTTCGGCGACGCGCGCGGCGCGCTCGCCAGCTTCGAGTTCGCCGAGGCGCTCAAATCCGACGCGCGGCCGACGCTGGCAGCGCTGCGCGACTCTGGCTTGGTCGTCGCGCTGCTGTCGGGTGACGCGCCCGAGCGCGTACGCCACATCGCCGAACAGCTCGGGCTCGCCGATGCGCAGGGCGGCGCCACGCCCGAGATCAAACTCTCGCGGGTGGCGCTGGCGCAGCACGACGGGCACTGCGTCGGCATGGTCGGCGACGGCCTGAACGACGCGCCGGTGATCGCCCGCGCCGATGTGTCGTTCGCGTTTGCACAGGGCGCAGCCATCACGCAGTCGAAGGCCGACTTCATCCTGTTGTCGGGCCGCGTCGCCGATGTGGCGCTGGCGCGTGATGTCGCGCGTCGCACGATGCGCGTGCTGCGCCAGAACCTCGGTTGGGCGCTGGCCTACAACGCCATCTGCGTGCCGCTCGCGCTGCTCGGCTGGTTCCCGCCGTGGGCGGCCGGCCTCGGCATGGCGACGAGTTCGCTGGTGGTCGTGCTCAATTCGCTGCGCCTAGCTGCCGCACCGGCCAGGGTCTGACCGCCATGGACATCCTGTTCCTGCTGGTGCCCCTGTCGGTGCTGTTGGTGTTCGCGTTAATGGCGCTGTTCTGCTGGGCGCTGGGCGCGGGCCAGTTCGACGATCTCGAACGCGAAGGCGAGCGCATCCTGGACGACCCCGGGTCGAAGTTTGACGCGAATCAAGGTCGCGACTGAACCGCGCGTCGACACTCGTGCTTGCCGCGACTGCGGTGCGCGAGGAGAAGCGAGATGGCGAGTACGGTTCCAGCCGGTGCGGGCGATGCAGCCCCGGTCTACGACGACGCTGCGGTGCGCCTGTTCACGCTCGCCGCCGTGCTGTGGGGCGTGGTCGGCATGACCGTCGGCGTGCTGATCGCGGCGCAACTCACCTGGCCCGAGTTGAACTTCGGTATTCCGTGGCTGAGTTACGGGCGGCTGCGGCCGCTGCACACCAACGCGGTGATCTTCGCGTTCGGCGGCTGTGCGTTGATGGCCAGCAGTTTCTACGTCGTGCAGCGCACCTCCCAGGTGGCGCTTTTCGCGCCCAGGCTCGCGGCGTTTGTGTTCTGGGGCTGGCAACTGGTGATCGTGGCGGCCGCGATCACGCTGCCGCTGGGCTACACGCAGGGCAAGGAATACGCCGAGCTCGAGTGGCCGATCGACATCCTGATCGCCGCCGTGTGGGTCGCGTACGCGATCGTGTTCTTCGGCACCATCGGCACGCGCCGCGTACGCCACATCTACGTGGCCAATTGGTTCTACGGCTCGTTCATCCTGACGGTGGCGCTGCTGCACATCGTCAACAGTGCATCGATCCCGGTGAGCCTGTGGAAGAGCTACTCGGCCTACGCCGGCGTGCAGGACGCGATGGTGCAGTGGTGGTACGGCCACAACGCGGTGGGCTTCTTCCTGACCGCGGGATTCCTCGGGATGATGTACTACTTCATCCCGAAGCAGGCCGAGCGGCCGATCTACTCGTACCGGCTGTCGATCGTGCACTTCTGGGCCCTGATCTTCACCTACATGTGGGCCGGACCGCACCACCTGCACTACACCGCGCTGCCCGACTGGGCGCAGAGCGTCGGCATGGTCTTCTCGCTGGTGCTGCTGGCGCCGAGCTGGGGCGGCATGATCAACGGCATGATGACCTTGTCGGGTGCCTGGCACAAGCTGCGCGACGACCCGATCCTGAAGTTCCTGATCGTCAGCCTGTCGTTCTACGGCATGAGCACGTTCGAGGGGCCGATGATGTCGATCAAGACCGTCAACGCGCTCAGCCACTACACCGACTGGACCATCGGCCACGTCCATTCTGGCGCGCTCGGCTGGGTCGGCCTGATGACGATCGGCACGCTCTACTACATGATCCCGCGGATGTTCGGCCAGACGCGCATGTACAGCGTCAAGGCGATCGAGTTGCACTTCTGGATCAGCACGCTGGGCATCGTGCTCTACATCGCCGCGATGTGGATGGCCGGCGTGATGCAGGGCCTGATGTGGCGTGCGGTGAACACCGACGGCACGCTGGTCTACAGCTTCGTCGAGAGCGTGAAGGCGACGTTTCCGTTCTACCTGATCAGGCTTCTCGGCGGCGCACTGTATCTGAGCGGCATGGGTGTGATGGTCTGGAACCTGATCAAGACCGCACAGGCCGGCCAGTACGTGCCGCTGCGCATCCCGACGGCGCCGATCGCACCGCGCGCTGTGCCAAGCGCCGCCTGACCGTCGTTTGACTGTCGCCCGAGTTCCGGAGCAATCCCAATGGATCACCCCCCAGCGCACCCTCAAGACAAGGCCGCCGGCTTCTCGCACGAGAAGATCGAGACCAGCAACTTTCTGATGATCGTGCTGATCCTGCTCGTCGTCGCGGTCGGCGGCATCGTCGAGATCGTGCCGCTGTTCTTCCAGCGCTCGACCACCGAGGCGGTGCCGGGGCTGAAGCCCTACACCGCGCTGCAGCTCGCGGGCCGCGACATCTACACCCGCGAGGGTTGCTACAACTGCCACTCGCAGATGATCCGCACGCTGCACGCCGAGACGCTGCGCTACGGCCACTACTCGATGGCCGGCGAGTTCGTCTACGACCACCCGTTCCAGTGGGGCAGCAAGCGCACCGGCCCCGACCTGCATCGCGTCGGCGGCAAGTACAGCGACGAGTGGCACC
>JANMAW010000432.1:0-1592 GCA_031360005.1 Rhizobacter sp. | reverse complement strand
CGGCTGCACCTGAAGAAGGTCGGTGCGATGCTGACCGAGCTGACCGACGAGCAGGCGGCGTACATCGGCGTCAGCAAGGCCGGCCCGTACAAGCCCGACAGCTACCGCTACTGATCCGGCCACCGAAGCCGTCCCGATGCGAGCCGATCAATTGCTGGTGCAGCGTGCGCTCGCGCCGACGCGTTCGGCGGCGCAGCGACTGATCGACGGCGGCGCGGTGCGCTGGCACGGGCCGAAGGGCTGGGCGGTGCCGTGCAAGTCGGGCGAAGACCTGCCCGACGATTGCCGCATCGAGATCACCGACGACGCCGAACTGCGCTTCGTCTCGCGCGGCGGGTTGAAGCTCGACGGTGCGCTGGCCGGCGTCGGGCTATGCGTTATGGGCCTGAACTGCCTCGACATCGGCCAGAGCACCGGCGGCTTCACCGACGCGCTGCTGCAGCGAGGTGCGAGGCGCGTCGTCGGCATCGACGTCGGCCGCGGCCAGTTGAGCCCGGCGCTGGCCGCCGACGCGCGCGTGTTCGTCTTCGAAGGGCTGAATGCGCGCGATGTCGCGGGCTCGGCATTCGAGCTCGACGAGGCCGCCGATTCTTTCGATCTGGTCGTCGCCGACCTGTCGTTCATCTCGCTGACGCTGGTGTTGCCGACGATTGCGCGCTGGCTCGCGCCCGCCGGCCACGCGCTGCTGCTGGTGAAGCCGCAGTTCGAGTTGCAGCCGGTCGACATCGGCAAGCGCGGGCTGGTGAAAGATGCATCGGCGTACCTGCGCGTCGAACAGCGCATTCGCGAGGCCTGCTCCGCGCAGGCGCTGACGGTGCTCGACTATTTCGCGAGCCCGATCGACGGCGGCGATGGCAACCGCGAGTTCTTCGTGTGGGCGCGCCCCGCAGCGTCAGGAAATCGATGAAGCCCGTTCCTCCGATCAGCCTCGAGTTCTTCCCGCCCAAGACGCCGGAGGGCGTGATCAAGCTCGCCGCCGTGCGCCAACAGCTGTATGCGCTGAAGCCGCAGTTCTGCTCGGTCACCTACGGCGCAGGCGGCTCGACGCAGTCAGGCACGTTCCAGGCGGTGCAGGCGATCCTCTCCGAAGGCGTCGAGGCCGCGCCGCACTTCTCCTGCGTCGGCGCGAGCCGCGCATCGATCCGCGCCCAGCTCGATGCGTTCACTTCAGCGGGCATTCGGCGCATCGTCGCGCTGCGCGGCGATTCGCCGAGCGGCTATGGCGGCGGTGCGGCCGGCCAGGGCGAGTTTCGCTACGCCAGCGATTTGGTCGAGTTCGTCCGCGCCGAGACCGGCAGCCGCTTCCACATCGAGGTCGCCGCGTACCCCGAGATGCACCCGCAGGCACGTTCGCCGCAGGCCGACCTGCAGGCCTACGTCGCGAAGGTGAAGGCCGGCGCCAGTTCGGCGATCACGCAGATGTTCTTCAACAGCGACGCATACTTCCGCTTTGTCGACGACGCGCTTGCGCTCGGCGCGGACGTCCCGGTGGTGCCGGGCATCATGCCGATCATCAATGCCAGCGGCATCATCCGTTTCGCCGACAGCTGCGGCGCCGACATGCCGCGCTGGATCCGGCTGCGGCTGCAGGG
>JANMAW010000418.1:0-2094 GCA_031360005.1 Rhizobacter sp. | reverse complement strand
CGCATCGGCCGCCTGCTGCTGTTCGAGCGGCCGGTCGCGCACGTCCTGCACGCTGAACGCGCTGGCGATGACCAACACTTCGGTCAGCGCCTCGCGGCTGCGCGCTTCGAGAATCATCCGGCCGACGCGCGGGTCGAGCGGGAGCCTTGCCAGCTCGCGGCCGATCGTGGTCAGCTCATTGATATCGTCGACCGCCACGAGCTCGGCGAGGAGCTGGTAGCCGTCGGCGATCGCGCGGCGCGGCGGCGGCTCGAGGAACGGAAAGTCTTCGACCGTGCCCAGGCCGAGCGACTTCATGCGCAGGATCACGCCGGCGAGCGACGAGCGCATGATCTCCGGATCGCTGTATTCCGGTCGCGCGGCGAAATCCTTCTCGTCGTACAGGCGGATGCAGATGCCGTCGCTGACGCGGCCGCAGCGGCCGGCGCGCTGGTTCGCCGCGGCCTGGCTGACCGGCTCGACCAGCAACTGCTCGACCTTGTTGCGATAGCTGTAGCGCTTGACGCGTGCGGTGCCGGCGTCGACGACGAACTGGACGCCTGGCACCGTCAGCGAGGTCTCGGCGACATTGGTCGCGAGCACGATGCGCCGGGCGCTGTGCGGCTCGAAGATGCGGTCCTGCTCCTGCTGGTTCAGGCGCGCGAACAGCGGCACCACCTCGACACCCGGCGGGTGGTGCTTGCGCAGATGATCCGCGGCCTCGCGAATCTCGCGTTCGCCGGGAAGGAATACGAGCACGTCACCGGCACCCGAGGCGCCGGTGGCTCGCCAGAGCTCGTCGACGGCATCCGAGATCGCGTCGTTCAGGTCGTACTCGCGGCTTTCCTCGAACGGCCGCCAGCGCTGCTCGACCGGGAACAGGCGCCCCGACACCTGAATCACCGGCGCCGGTCCCTCGTTCGAAGCGAAGTGCTGCGCGAACCGATCCGCGTCGATCGTCGCCGACGTGACGATCACCTTCAGATCGGGCCGTCGCGGCAGGATCTGCCGCAGGTGCCCGAGCAGGAAGTCGATGTTCAGGCTGCGCTCGTGCGCCTCGTCGATGATGACGGTGTCGTAGGCGCGCAGCAGCGGGTCGGTCTGCGTTTCGGCGAGCAGGATGCCGTCGGTCATCAGCTTCACGCTCGCGCCGGGCGAGAGCCGATCCTGGAAGCGCACCTTGAAGCCGACGACTTCGCCGAGCGGCGTATTCAGCTCCTGCGCGATGCGCTTGGCCACGCTCGACGCGGCGATGCGCCGCGGCTGGGTATGGCCGATCAGCTTGCCGGTATTCGCCCTTCCGCGCCCCAGTTGCAACGCAATCTTCGGTAACTGCGTGGTCTTCCCGGAGCCGGTCTCGCCGCAGACGATCACCACCTGGTGCTGCTGCACCAAGCGTGCGATCTCGTCGCGCCGCGCGGACACGGGCAGCGACTCGGGGAACGTGATCGGGGGCAGGGGCGGGGCAGCGGGCTGTAGCGCTCCCAAGTTCGGGCGGGTTGAAGGGAGACGGTTCGTCATGAAACGCGCAATTATCCCGGTCGGGACGAGGGTCGCAGGCTTCTTGCCGCGGCACAGGCGTGGCGCCGGGCTTCCCCTACTTGTATGACGATTCCACGTGCGCCACATTGCGTGCGGTTCCGCCGGTGGCGGATCTGGGGCGCGCAGGTGCCCCGGCCCTCCCGATCGTCGCGTCATTCCACACGGAGTCGATATGTCCCACAAGCCCGTCACCCCACCCGCCGTCCCGCGCCGTCGTTTCCTCAGGAATGCCGCTGTCGCCGCAGGAGCCACCGGCGCGCTCGCTGCGCCGCTGGTGTCGCGCGCGCAGACGACGAGCCTTCGATTTCAGAGCACATGGCCCGCCAAGGACATCTTCCACGAGTACGCCAACGACTTCGCCAAGAAGGTCAACGACATGGCCGGCGGGCGACTGAAGATCGAGGTCCTGGCGGCGGGTGCCGTCGTGCCCGCGTTCCAGTTGCTCGAGGCGGTCAACAAAGGGACCCTCGATGGCGGCCACGGTGTCGTCGCCTATCACTACGGCAAGAACAATGCACTCGCACTGTGGGGCTCCGGCCCGGCCTTCGGCATGGACCCGAACATGGTGCTGGC
>JANMAW010000416.1:0-9390 GCA_031360005.1 Rhizobacter sp. | reverse complement strand
GACAAATCCTGGCGGGACGGCCTCGCGCGCAAGACCTACGTGGCGGTGCTGGAGGCGATGAATGGCCCGCTGCCTAAAAGCCCCCAAGCGGTGGCCCCCAAGAGCGCACTGGAATTGGCCGGCGCCCAGCCATCTCTAGCGATCGATCCCTTGCTGGATTCGTATCGTCGCCGATTGAGCATGGTGATCTTCTAGCTTTCGGAACGACCGTTTTCATCGACTCCACTCAGCAGGGAAACCGCCCTTTCCTGCGTCATACCATGAGCGGTCCACGCTTGAAGTGCCAGCAGGCCGTGCCGCCCCCTCTCCACCTCATTGCCCAACAAGGCAAATACTTGGGCAAGGCGACTATGCGCAGCGGCTCGGTCGTCGATCTGAGTTTCCTCGTTCAAGCTCTTCACCGCCGTTTCCGCACACGCTCTCGCCTCGTCCAATTGACCCAATTTAACGTGGCACCACGCCTGGTCAGCGAGAAGGTTCGCTTGCAAGCGCGCAGCGGACTTCGCGCCGGCTAAGAACTCCTCATACAACGTAAGAGCCTGTGCGGCGTCGCCTTGGAGGGAAACAATCTGCGCTCGAAGAATGGGCTTCAACTCTTGCCAGCTTGAATCTCCAACCATGTCGTCGAACTGTGAAGTGGATTCGGCATTCACAAGCGCGTATCGCCCGCCACGGGCGTCACCGTTTCCGGTGAGTACAGCTTGGCGCATCGAAAGCATACGAAGCCAAGCCATGTTATGCATTAGCGCACTAATAGTGACGTCGTCGCCATCGGCTAACGCATGATCTCTCGAACG
Organism: Rhizobacter sp.; assembly: GCA_031360005.1. Taxonomy (GTDB): domain Bacteria; phylum Pseudomonadota; class Gammaproteobacteria; order Burkholderiales; family Burkholderiaceae_C; genus LMDS01. The sequence continues at coordinate 8,593 of JANMAW010000416.1, read as the reverse complement.
GCAATACCAAGGCTGCGCCAGATCAGAGCGTCCTCCTAGGTGCAGCGCCTGTGCGGCTACTAGGCCGGCCCTGGATCGGGCCGCATGGTCTTGCGGATCGGCAAACTGCAACGCCTCACAAACGTGGAGTGCCAATGCGTCCATGTCCAAACGAGCGTAATCCCACTGCGCTAGCCATGCGGCGGAGATTGCGCGCAAGGGAAGAATCCCGGCCGCAACGCTCAAGGCATAGGAACGCTCAACTCGATCACTTCTGCTGACGCCAACATTGCTAAAGTAGCTTAGGAGGCCCTCCGCAAGATTCCTCCAAGCGCTGATCTTGATTTTCGGACTTAGAGCATATCGCTGATGCAAAGCATCTAGCTCAGCCCGGGACTCGGCAAAGCGCCCCAAGCGCGCCAGATAAGCGGCACGTTCCGCGCGCTTGCAGTCAGCGTCCAGCTGGGAAGCCGCGCTCGCGATCTCGGCGTCCAGGCGGACCAACATCCTGGAGGGCTTCACGCGAGCAGGCATCGCAGGGCCTCCCCGTATCTTTCGGCAGTGTTGGCGATCACCTCGGCCGGAAGCGTCGGCGCGGGCGCGCGCTTGTCCCATTGCCGACCGTTCACCGTTGCCCGCTCCAGCCAGTCACGCACAAACTGCTTGTCGTAACTCGGAGGGTTGCTGCCCTCGACATAGCCAGCCAGCGGCCAGTAGCGCGATGAATCGGGCGTCAGCACTTCGTCCATCAGCGTAAGCGTGCCATCGGCGTCCAGGCCGAATTCGAACTTGGTGTCCGCGATGATCAGGCCCTTCGCCAGCGCCAACGCCGCGGCCGTGGTGTACAACTCGATCGAAACATCGCGCACCTTGGCCGCCAGGTCTGCACCGACGATCTGGCTCATCCGCGCGAAGACGATGTTCTCGTCGTGATCGCCGATCGCCGCCTTGGTCGCCGGAGTGAAGATTGGTCCGGGCAGCTTGCTGGCGTTCTTTAATCCGGGCGGCAGCTTCACGCCGCATACCGACCGGCCCTGTTGGTACTCGTTCCAGCCGCTGCCTGCCAGATAGCCGCGCACCACGGCCTCGACGGGCAATGGGCGCAGGCGCTTGACGAGCATCGAGCGACCCCGCACCTGCTCCCGTTCTTCGGCGGTGACCACGCCTTGCGGGTCATCGCCGGTCAGGTGATTGGGAACGATGTGCGCGAGGTGAGCGAACCAGAACATCGCCATCTGCGTCAGCAGTTCACCCTTTCCCGGAATGCCTTGGCCCATCACCACGTCGAACGCGCTCAAGCGGTCGGTGGCAACCATCAGCATGCGGTGCGATCCGACCGCGTAGTTGTCGCGCACCTTGCCGCGGGACAGCAGCGGAAGGGACTTTATGGAAGTGTTCAGCAGCGCGGCCGTCATGGGCGTCCTTCCGACAAGGCGGGCACGCCCCGCAGCATTCGACATCTGGCGCCCGATTGTAGTGAGCGCCCCGAAGGCGTTTGAGTCGAGCGTATCGCTGAAGGCTTGCCGCTCTTGGCGGCTCAGGAGCCCTCCCACGTTCGAGGGCTTCGAACTGCGCGGCGCGCGCCATGCCTGCGCCGGTTCACCAGGTACCAGGCTGGAGGAACGACCAACATGCCGAGCAGCGATGCCGTCACCATGCCGCCGACCATCGGCGCCGCGATCCGGGGTCATCAGCTCCGAGCCGGTACCGCTGCCCCACATGATCGGAAGCAAGCCTGCCATGACGACGGCAACGGTCATTGCCTTCGGCCGCACAAGAAGCACAGCCCCTTCGCGGATGTCCGCAAGCAAGGGCGTATCGCTCTCTGGCTCGCCAGCGTCTAGCCGTCGCGCGAGTCATTCTTGAGGTAGACCAGCATCTCGACGCCGAACTCGGCCGCGACACCGGCCAACGCGCCGAAGCCGACCGCTGTCGCGACCGAAATGGAGTGACCCAGTGCCCACACGAGCCACGAGACGCCGAGCACGGTCTTGCCGGCCGCTTCGATCTGCGTCGTGAGCATGTCGATGGTCGCGAGGTCCGCGCCGGCCACTTTGATGCCCACCGGGCTCTTGATGCCGGTGGCCAGCATGTCGATGCTGTTGCGGATCGGCTGCACCCACAGTGCAGCGGGGTCGATCGGGTCGTGAGCGAATGCGACGGCTTGCCGCCGTGCGCCGCGTGCTTCAGACCACGGTGGGGGCGAGTTCTCCGGTCGCATAGCGCTGCGCCACCTGCACCAGCGTCTGCGCCTTGATCTTCCCGGCCTGGCCCTCGCAGCCGAATTGCAGATAACGCTGACGGCAAATTGCCTTCGCGGCCTCGCGTGCCGGCTTCAGGTAGTCGCGCGGATCGAACTTCTCGGGGTTCTGCGCCAGGTACTTGCGAATCGCCGCGGTCATCGCCAGCCGCACGTCGGTGTCGATGTTGATCTTGCGCACGCCGTGCTTGATCGCTTCCTGGATCTCTTCGACCGGCACGCCGTAGGTCTCCTTCATGCTGCCGCCGTATGCGCGGATCTCGGCCAGCAGATCCTGCGGCACGCTGCTCGAGCCGTGCATCACCAGGTGCGTGTTCGGGATACGCTGGTGGATCTCCTTGATGCGGCCGATCGCGAGAATGTCGCCGGTGGGCTTGCGGGTGAACTTGTAGGCGCCATGGCTGGTACCGATCGCGATGGCCAGCGCGTCGAGCTGGGTTCGCTTGACGAAGTCGGCGGCCTGCTCGGGGTCGGTCAGCAACTGATCCATCGTCATCGTCGCTTCGGTGCCGTGGCCGTCTTCCTTGTCACCCTTCATCGTCTCGAGCGAACCGAGGCAGCCGAGTTCGCCCTCGACCGTGACGCCGAGCTTGTGCGCCATCTCGACGACCTTGCGCGTGACGTCGACGTTGTAATCGTAGCTCGCGATGGTCTTGCCGTCGGCCTGCAGCGAGCCGTCCATCATCACCGAGCTGAAGCCCAGCCCGATCGCGCCCTTGCACACCTCAGGGCTCTGGCCGTGGTCCTGGTGCATCACCAGCGGCACATGCGGCCACGTCTCGATGGCCGCCTGGATCAGGTGCTTGATGAAGGCCTCGCCGGCGTACTTGCGCGCCCCGGCGCTGGCTTGCAGGATGACCGGCGCGCCGAGTTCGTCGGCTGCCGTCATCACCGCCTGCACCTGCTCCAGGTTGTTGACGTTGAACGCGGGGATCCCGTAGCTGTTCTCGGCGGCATGGTCGAGCAGCTGGCGCATCGAAACGAGTGGCATGTTGATGTCCGGTGAGGTGGAACCGCGGTGCGCCGCGGCGATGCCAGTGCACGCCGGGAGCAGCAACGACGATTCTAGCGACCGAACCCCTGTGCCGGCCCGATCTCGCGCACCGCAGGTGCGGGGGTACGGCGGCAAGTTCGCAGGCCACAGTGATGCGGCATCCAGCGCGATCCAGAGCTCAACCCACGCGTTCTGCGCGGTAGCCCTGCGCGTGCATCGCCGCAAGGATCTCGTCGATGTGCGCGACGCCGCGGGTCTGCACCACGACCTCGATCTGGGCCCGCTCCACCGACAGCGACGTGAACGCGCGCTGGTGCTGCACTTCGTCGATGTTGGCGCCGAGTTTGCCGAGCAGGATCGCGACATCGGCGAGCGCGCCGGGAACGTCGCGCACGTCGAGGCGCAGCCGCGCCAGCCGCCCGGCCCTGACCATGCCGCGCTCGATGATCTCGGCCAGCACGAGCGGCTCGATGTTGCCGCCGCACAGGATCAGCCCGACGTAGCGGCCCTGGAACCGATCGCGATGCTTGATCAATGCCGCCAACCCGACCGCGCCGGCGCCTTCGACGACCGTCTTCTCGATCTCCAGCAGCAGCAGGATCGCCTGCTCGATGTCGTCCTCGCCGACCAGCAACACATCGTCGACGCGCTCGCGGATCAGCGGCAGCGTCAGCACGCCCGGCGACTTGACGCCGATGCCGTCGGCGATGGTGGCCTGGCCGCATTCGCGCTGTTCGCCGTGCACCGCGTTCCACGCCGCCGGGAAGCGTTCGGTCTGCACACCGATGATTTCGATGCCGGGCCGGATCGCCCGCGCCGCAGTGGCCACGCCCGAGATCAGACCGCCGCCGCCGATGGCGACGATCAGCGTGTCGATCTGCGGTTGTTGCGCGAGCATCTCGAGCGCGATCGTGCCCTGCCCCGCGGCCACCGCCAGATCGTCGAAAGGGTGCACAACCGTCAGCCCGCGCTCGCGTGCGAGCGCCAGGCCGTGCGCGCGCGCATCGTCGAAGGTATCGCCTTCGAGCACCACCTCGGCGCCGAAGCCACGCGTGCGTTCGACCTTCACCGAAGGCGCGAAACGCGGCATCACGATGGTCGCGGGGATGTGCATGCGCTGCGCGTGGTAGGCCACGCCCTGCGCATGGTTGCCTGCCGACACCGCCAGCACGCCGCGCTGGCGCTCGTCGAGCGTCAGCTGCGCCATGCGGTTCAGCGCGCCGCGCTCCTTGAACGACGCGGTGAACTGATGGTTCTCGAACTTCAGGAAGACCCGGCAGCCGGTCATCTCGCCGAGCGTGCGCGACGGCAGGCAGGGGGTTTCATTGATCTCGCCACGCAGCCGCGCCGCGGCATCCCGTATGTCGTCGATCGTCAGCGTCGCATTCATGCGGCATTGTCGCCGCGCGACGTGGTCGTCGCCGCCGGCTCAGGCGACGCGGCACACCTTCAGCATGTTGGTGCCGCCGGGGTAGCCCATCGGCTCGCCGCAGGTGATCGCGTAGTTGTCGCCGGAGCGCAGCACGCCCTTGTCGACCAGCAACGCCTCGGCGCGCGCAAGCGCTTCGTCGCGGTCGGTGAAGGCCGGCAGCAGCAGCGGTCGCACATTGCGGTACAGCGTCATCTTGCGCTGCGTCAGCAGTTGCGAGGTCAGTCCGTAGATCGGCACCTTGATGTTGTGCCGGCTCATCCACAGCGCGGTCGAGCCCGACTCGGTCAGCGCCAGGATGGCCTTGCAGCCCAGGTGGTGCGCGGTGAACAGCGCGCCCATCGCGATCGACTGGTCGATGCGGCCGAACTTCTTGTTGGTGAAGTCGGTTTCGATCGTGACGTCGTCGGCGGCCTCGGCCTCCAGTGCGATCGCTGCCATCTGCGTGATCGTCTCGACCGGGTATTTGCCGGCCGCCGTCTCGGCGCTCAGCATCACCGCGTCGGTGCCATCGAGCACCGCGTTGGCGACATCGCTGACCTCGGCGCGCGTGGGCACCGGGTTGACGATCATCGATTCCATCATCTGCGTCGCGGTGATCACCACCTTGTCCATCTCGCGCGCCATGCGGATCATGCGTTTCTGCAGCGCCGGCACCGCCGCGTTGCCGACCTCGATCGCGAGGTCGCCGCGCGCGACCATGATGCCGTCGGAAGCCTTCAGGATCTGGTCGAGCACCGGGATCGCCTCGATGCGTTCGATCTTCGCGATCAGCGCCGGCCTGTGGCGCCACGGCTCACCGGCCACGTTGGCGAGTTGGCGCGCCATTTCCATGTCGGTCGCCGACTTCGGAAAACTCACCGCCAGGTATTCGCACTGGAAGCTCATCGCGGTCTTGATGTCTTCCATGTCCTTCGCGGTCAGCGCCGGCGCGGTCAGGCCCCCGCCGGCCTTGTTGATGCCCTTGTTGTTGGACAGTTCGCCGCCCGCCACCACCTTCGTGTGCACCTCCTCGCCGCGCACCGACTCGACGACCAGCTTCAGCAACCCGTCATTCAGCAGCAGGATGTCGCCGGCCTTGACATCGCGCGGCAGTTCCTTGTAGTCGAGCCCGACGCGCTCGTTCGTGCCGAGCTCGCTGGTGGCGCCATCGAGGATGAACATCTGCCCGGGCTCGAGCATCGTCTTGTCGCCGACGAACTTGCCGACGCGGATCTTCGGGCCCTGCAGGTCGGCCATGATCGCGACTTCCCTGCCGACGCGGCGCGCGATGTCGCGCACCAGCGCGCCGCGGTCGATGTGGTCCTGCCCCTTGCCGTGCGAAAAATTCATGCGCACCACGTCGACGCCGGCGCGGATCATGCGCTCGAGTATTTCGGGCGAACTCGACGCGGGGCCGAGGGTGGCGACGATCTTGGTGGCGCGGGGCATGGGGTGGCTCCTGATGCTTCTGGGCGGATTATCGAGGGCCAACCTGCCGCACGAACGCCGCGGAGGGAATGAATCTTATGCCTGCGTCGGCGCCTGTGCCGTGCGCGGCATGTTCGCCTGCCTGTGGAGCGGCCGCGGCCTTGCGCGCGGGCTCAGGCGGCGGCGCGGCGCTGGAGGATCTCGAACGCCGGCAGCGTCTTGCCCTCCAGCACTTCGAGAAACGCACCGCCACCGGTCGAGATGTAGTCGATGTCCTTCTCGATGCCGTACTTGTCGATTGCCGCGAGCGTGTCGCCGCCGCCGGCGATGCTGAATGCAGGCGAGGCGGCGATCGCCCGCGCGATCGTCTCGGTGCCGCCAGCGAAGGCATCGAACTCGAACACGCCGACCGGGCCGTTCCAGACGATCGTGCCGGCCGCCATCAATTGCGCGGCCAGACGCTTCGCGGTCTGCGGCCCGATGTCGAGAATCAGGTCGTCGGCGGCCACGTCGGCGGCCTTCTTTACCGTGGCGACTGCATCGGCGTTGAACGCCTTCGCGGTCACCACGTCGGTCGGGATCGGCACCGCGGCGCCGCGCGCCTGCATCGCGTCGATCACGGCTTTCGCGTTGCCGACCAGACTCGCTTCGGCGAGGCTGTTGCCGATCGGCAACCCGGCCGCCAGCATGAAGGTGTTGGCGATGCCTCCGCCGACGATCAGCTGGTCGACGTTCTTCGCCAGGCTTTGCAGGATGCTCAGCTTGGTCGAGACCTTGCTGCCGGCGACGATGGCCACCAGCGGCCGTTTCGGGTTCGCCAGCGCCTTGGTGATCGCGTCGATCTCGGCCGCCAGCAGCGGGCCGGCGCAGGCGATCGGCGCGTACTGCGCGATGCCGTAGGTCGACGCCTCGGCGCGGTGTGCGGTGCCGAAGGCGTCGTGCACGAAGATGTCACACAGCGCGGCCATCTTGCGCGAAAGCTGTTCGTCGTTCTTCTTCTCGCCCTTGTTGACGCGGCAGTTCTCCAGCAACACCAATTGGCCGGGCTGTACGGTCACGCCATCGACCCAGTTCGCGATCACCGGCACCTCGCGTCCCAGCAGTTCGCCGAGGCGCGCGGCGACCGGTGCGAGGGAGTCTTCGGGCTTGAACTCGCCTTCGGTCGGGCGGCCGAGGTGCGATGTCACCATTACCGCGGCACCGGCCTTCAACGCCATTTCGATGCACGGGATCGACGCGCGCACCCGCGTGTCTTCGGTGATGCGGCCGGCAGCGTCGAGCGGCACGTTGAGATCGGCGCGGATGAACACGCGCTTGCCGGAAACTTGCCCTTGGGCCACCAGGTCTTCGAATCGGAGGACGTTCATGGTTAGTTGTGCTCGAGTTTAGGAGTCGGATGTGCGCACCGGTCACCAGCCGAGACCGGTGCGCAACGCCACCATGACCAACGTGCCGGTGACGATGGTGCCAAGGATGCCACGACGCCAGAAGAAGTAGCCGGTCGCGGCCAGTGTCGCGACGAGCCGGGCGTCTTTCAGCGTCGTGATCAGGTGGCCCTGCGTCATCACGACCTCGGGGGCGACCACGGCCGCGAGCGCGGCCAGCGGCGCATAGCGCAGGCCTTGCCTGAGCCAGAGGGGCATCGGCAGCTCACGCTCGGGGAACAGGAAAAAGCCGCGCGTGCCGATCGTGATGATCGCCAGCCCGACGATCGCGAGCACCGCTTCCCAGGTGCTCACGTCGCCCCCACGGCACTGCGCGCCGGGCCTGTCGAGGGGACGCTCGCTTGCTCTGGGCGGCCCGGCGTTGCGCTCATGTATTGTCCTCGATCGGTTTCGGATCGGCCGGTGTGAGCTGGCCCATCAGCAAGCCCGCCGCCACCGCCGCGGCGATTGCGACGAGGACGTTCAGCTTCAGCGGAAGTGCGGCGGTCGCCACCGCCGCAGCGCACGAAACCAGCGCGGCGGCCCAGCTCGCGCGGTCCGACAGCAGCGAGTACATCAGCGCCAGCAGCGCCAGGATGCCGGCAAAGCCGAAACCCCATTCGGTCGGGATCGCGTCGGCGAGCCACAGGGCAGCTGCCACGACAACCAGTTCGTGACCACCCCGCCCCAGAAATACGGCAGCTGTTCGGGCGCGGGGCGCGGCTGCGGGAAGCGTGTCATGAACACGACGTAGTTCAGGTCGGCCATGAAATAGCCGAGCCGCATTCGCTGCGCCCTTGGCAGGTGCGCGAAGTACGGGCGCAACTGCGCGCTGAAGATCACGAAGCGCAGGTTCACGCACAGCGCGATCGCCCAGACCATCCAGATCGGCGCGCCGGCGACGATCAGCGGCAACGCCGCCAGCTGCGCGCTGCCGGCGAACACCAGAAGCGACATCAGCACGGCCAGCGGCAAGGTCAGCCCGCTCTTGGCCATCGCCACCCCGGTGACGAGCCCCCAGGCGGCGATGCCCAGCGAGACGCCAATCATGTCGCGCGAGCCGCGCGCGAATTCGGGGTGGTACCAGATCGGGCGCG
>JANMAW010000406.1:0-4245 GCA_031360005.1 Rhizobacter sp. | reverse complement strand
GATGGCGCGCCGATCCCTGCGGATGTCGAGCCCTATCTGTTCGAGCCCTTTTTCTCGACGCGCAGCCGCGGCACGGGCCTGGGCCTGTATATTTGCCGCGAGCTGTGCGAGCGCTATGGTGCGACCATCGACTACCGGCTGCGCTCGGTTGGCGACGGCCAGCGTAACGAGTTCTTCGTCGACATGCAGCGCAAGGTACTGGGCCCGACCGAAGCCCGACTTCATCTCACCCCATGACAAGCGCATCGCATTTCAGCCTGCTGGTTGTCGACGACGAGCCCGATCTGCGCACGCTGTATGAGCTGACACTGCTTCGGGAAGGCTACGATATCGAGACCGCAGGCACTGTGCAGGATGCCTTGCTGCACCTGAAGGACCGCACCTACAGCGCCGTCATCACCGATATGCGCCTGCCCGACGGCACCGGGCTGGATCTGCTGCGCTGGCTGGAAGAGGGCGGCAGGCGCGAGAAAGCGATCGTCATCACCGCCTACGGCTCGGCCGAGAACGCGGTCGAGGCGCTCAAGGCCGGTGCCTACGATTACCTGACCAAGCCAGTGGACCTGCGGCAGTTCCGCGCCGTGGTGGCGTCGGCGCTCGGGCGCTCGGGATCGGTTGGTTCGCCGACGATCGATCCGGCGAGCCTGCCGTCGGAAAGCGGCGCGGCTCCTGTCAAGGCCGCGACGAGGGCGGCGACAACCATGCCGGTCGCGGCCGCGCCGGTGAGTCAGGCGCTGCTGCGCATGGCGGGCGATTCGGCCGCGATGCAGCAGGTGCGCTCGCTCGTCGACAAGGTGGCGCGCAGCATGGCGCCGGTGCTGGTGAATGGCGAGTCCGGCACCGGCAAGGAGCTGGTGGCGCGCGCGATCCACGAGGTCAGCGTGCGCAGCGGGCAACCGTTCGTCGCGGTGAACTGCAGTGCGATTCCGGAGCAACTGCTCGAGGCCGAGTTCTTCGGCTATCGCAAGGGCGCGTTCACCGGTGCCACGGAGGATCGTGAAGGCTTTTTCCAGGCCGCGAATTCGGGCACGCTGTTCCTCGACGAGATCGGCGACCTGCCGCTGGCGATGCAGTCGAAGCTGCTGCGGGCCATCCAGGAGCGCTCGGTGCGGCCGGTCGGCGCCGTGACCGAGGTCGCGGTCAATGTGCGGCTTCTGAGCGCGACCCACAAGGATCTCGCGGCCGAAGTGCACGCCGGCCTGTTCCGGCAAGACTTGTACTACCGCATCAACGTGATCCAGATCCGCGTGCCGCCGCTGCGCGAACGGCTCGAAGACCTGGTCGCGATCAGCGAGCGCGTGCTCGAACGCATCGCGAACGATGCCGGCCTATCGCCCGCGCCGCGGCTGACGCGCGAGGCGCTGGTACATCTTCAGCGCTACGCTTTCCCGGGCAACGTGCGCGAGCTCGAAAACCTGCTGCATCGCGCGGTTGCGTTGACGGGCGCGCAGGAGATCGATGTCTACGATCTCGGTCTGCCCGAGACGGTGTTCACCGACAGTGCGGCTCAGCAGCTCGACCTCATCACCGGGAACACGCGCGGCGATGGGCTGCAGGCGGCGCGGGAATTGGTGCCGATGGTGCCGATCGAAGCGCCCTTGCCGGACGATCTCGAACGCCATCTCGATTCGGTCGAGCGCGACATCCTCGTGCGAGCACTGGAGCGGCATCGCTTCAACCGCACTGCCGCCGGCGCGAGCCTGGGCCTGTCGCTGCGCCAGATGCGCTACCGCATGGCGCGCCTGGGCGTGAACGTGGGCGGCGATGCCGCCGAACGCGATTGAGCGCCATGTCTGGCGACGCGGTGTGGAGTGCCGGCTGGTTGCACGGCGCGCGCCGTTGCGAATCGCCCAATTTCGGGCCAAGGCCTGCCGGCGCCGCAGTCGAACTGGTGCTGATCCACTCGATCAGCCTGCCGCCGGGTGAGTACGGTGGCGATGCGATCGAACAGCTGTTCACGAATCGGCTCGACTGGGATGCGCATCCCTATTACCGGGAAATTCGCGGCCTTGAAGTCTCGGCGCACTTTCTGGTGCGGCGTGATGGCGAGTTGTTGCAGTTTGTTTCGTGCGATGAGCGGGCGTGGCATGCCGGGCCGTCGTCGTGGCAGGGGCGCGCTGATTGCAACGACTTCTCCGTCGGCATCGAACTTGAAGGGCTCGAGGGCGAGGGTTTCGAGGTGGCGCAGTACGTCGCGCTGACGCGGCTTATCGGCGCGCTGGCTCTGCGCTACCCGGTGGCGGCGGTGGTCGGCCATGAGCACGTAGCGCCGGGACGCAAGAACGATCCGGGTGCCGGCTTCGATTGGCCGGGGTTGCGCATGATGATCGACGCGCCGTCCCTTGGTTTTCCCGAAGCCGGGTTGCGCCGCGACTGAAACGCGCGGATCTGCGCCTCGAAGCGCGTGGTGCAATCCGCTGACACTGACTTTGCGGACGGGCCGGCGCCGGCATGACAGCGGCGCAGCAAGCGCCATCCGAGGCGCCGGCCGCGCATCGTGGCGCGTCACGGGTTGATACGCTATATCTAGTGCTTGTGGCAGCCTCAGGCCCCAGATATAGTGTGCGCCGTGCTATTCTTCATCGCTCAGTTCATCGAAGATTCCGGTGTTTTCAAGCCCTCGCCGCCGCGCAATTGAGTCTGCATCGGCATACCGCCCGAATCGCTGAGCGATGCGATTCCACCGGCGCCATCCGGTCGGCGTGGGCTCAACCTGTCGTGGGTCGGTCGAGTGGAGCAAGTGCGCGGCTGCCAAGAGCGGGTGTTGAAGGCAAGTATTCCATGGTCGCGATCGCGACAGACCAACAAGGGCCAATCATGCAAGCTGTTCCCGCCACCCCCTCCGCCACCGCCGCGCTGCGCGCGATGACTGAAGCACCGGCTGCAGTGCCGTCGGCGTACCACGGGTACCAGATCATTCGCCGCAACGGCGCCGTGGTTTCGTTCGAGCCGAACAAGATCGCGGTGGCATTGATGAAGGCATTTCTCGCGGTGCACGGTACCCAGGGTGCGGCGTCGGCGAGCGTTCGCGAAACGGTCGATGGCCTGACCGAATCGGTGATGCGCGCGTTGCTGCGCTCGCGGCCCGGCGGCGGCACCTTTCACATCGAAGACGTGCAAGACCAGGTCGAACTGGGCCTGATGCGCGGCGGTCACCACGAAGTGGCGCGAGCCTACGTGCTGTACCGCGAGCGTCGTTCGCAGGAGCGCGCGAAGCAGGCGCACCCGGCGGTGGCCGCCGAGCCGGCGCTGACGGTCATCGACCGCGGCCAGCGTGTGCCGCTCGACTTCGCGCGCCTGCAGACGGTGATCGAATCGGCCTGCGCCGGCTTAGGTTCCGAAGTGAAGCCCGACCCGATCATGGCCGAGACCAAGCGCAACCTGTACGATGGCGTGCCGATCGATGAAGTGCACAAGGCCTCGATCCTCGCCGCACGCACCTTGATCGAGAAGGACCCCGGCTACACCCGTGCCACGGCTCGTCTGCTGCTGCACACGATCCGCCGCGAAATCCTCGGCGAAGAGACTCTGCAGGCCGACATGCACACGCGCTATGCCGAGTACTTCCCGGGCTTCATCAAGAAGGGCGTGAAGGCCGAATTGCTCGACGACAAGCTGCTGCAGTTCGACCTCGCGAAGCTCGGCGCGGCGTTGCACGCCGACCGCGACCTGCAGTTCGACTACCTGGGCTTGCAGACGCTTTACGACCGTTACTTCCTGCACATCGACGAAGTGCGCATCGAGTTGCCGCAGGCGTTCTACATGCGCGTCGCCATGGGCCTGGCGCTGGGCGAAATCGACCGCGAGGCGCGGGCAATCGAGTTCTACGAAGTGTTGTCGAGCTTCGACTTCATGAGCAGCACGCCGACGCTTTTCAATGCCGGTACGCGGCGCTCGCAGTTGTCGAGCTGCTACCTGACGACCGTGGCCGACGACCTCGATGGCATCTACGAGGCACTGAAAGAGAACGCGCTGCTGTCCAAGTTCGCCGGCGGTCTCGGCAACGACTGGACCAACGTGCGCGCGCTGGGCAGCCACATCAAGGGCACCAATGGCAAGAGCCAGGGCGTGGTGCCGTTCCTCAAGGTGGTGAACGACACCGCAGTCGCCGTCAATCAGGGTGGCAAGCGCAAGGGCGCCGTGTGCGCGTACCTCGAGAGCTGGCACCTGGACCTGGAAGAGTTCCTTGAACTGCGCAAGAACACCGGCGACGACCGTCGCCGCACGCACGACATGAACACCGCC
>JANMAW010000402.1:0-11084 GCA_031360005.1 Rhizobacter sp. | reverse complement strand
CTCGACGTTGACCTTGCCCTTGGCGATCAGGTAGTAGTCGACCAGGATGATGCCCAGCAGCGGCCCCATCGTCGCGCCGATGGCGTTGACGAAGTTCGCGGCGTTGCCTTCCCACGGTGCGAACGGGTAGAGCAGCAATGCCACGCCGGCGGCGATGTAGCCGCCCTTCTTGAAGTCGATGTAACGCGGGAACACGTTGGCGAAGTCGAATGCCGGCGAAACGAAGTTCGCGACCACGTTGATTCCCAGCGTCGCCACCGCGAAGGACAGCGCCGCCAGCGCCGCCAGCCACCAGCTGTCGAACTTGGCAGAGATCTGCTCGGGGTGCAGCATCACTTCGCCGTAGACGCGGAACGCTGCGATCGTGGTGACGCCGGCGACCAGCGAGAACAGCAGCAAGTTGACCGGCAGCCCCCACAGGTTTCCTTTCGTGATGGCCTGCCGGTTCTTCGCGTAGCGCGAAAAGTCGCAGAAGTTCAGGTACAGCGCCGCGAAGTAGGTGACCCAAGTGGCGCCCACGGCCATCAGCGCCCAGAACGAGCCGGGCTCGCCGGTCACGCCGGCGTCTTTGGTCTTCTCGAGCAGCACGGATTGGGGGATCCCGTGGTCGAACGAAAAGCCGCCTGCCTTCACGCACAGTCCGATCGCCAGGACCAGCATCGCCACCCACACCGCGGGGCCGGCCCAGTCCTGGAACCTGCGCACGGTTTCCATGCCGTTCTGGATGATCAGCAGCTGCAAGGCCCAGACCACGAAGTAGCAGATCACCTCCAGGCCCGAGTGGCCGAGGAAGTGAGTGCTCTTGTGGAATTCCATCAACGCGTCGGTGCGTGTGAGCAGCGCGACTATGGCACCCGACGCGGCAGCAGTCTGCGCCCCGTACCAGAAGCAGGCGACGATCGCCCGCACCAGTGCCGGCAGGTTGGCGCCCCAGACCCCGAACGATGCACGTGCCAGCACCGGGTAGGGCACACCAGTCTTCTCACCGGCGTAGCCCACCAGCGTCATCAGCACGAAGATGATCAACGAGCCAAGGCCGATCGCAACGACGAAGTTCAGGAAGCTGCCGCTCAGCAGGAACAGGCTCGCCGCGAGGTAGTAACCCCACAGGCTGTGCACGTCCGAGGTCCAGACGTTGAAGATGCTGAAGGCGCCCCAGTTCCGCACTTTGGCCGGCGCAAGATCCTCGTTGTACAGGTTGGGCGAAGGGTTTCGGATATTCATTGAAATGCCTCCAGTCGATGAATGCGGCCGGTCAAGGCCCGGGCACGCCGCTCGGAACGTCGCCTGCATCAGTCAAATGCAAACTGATATACAAGACTGTATGCAATAAAGCCGTGTCTGATCCTTGGGATTTACCCGAGTGTCAGCCGAAGCAAGCTGGAACCTGCCGACCCGCGGACCCCGCCGACCGGTGCGCCGGACGTGCCCGACGCAATTGTGCCGCGCCTAGCCGTCCGTCGACAGCGCTTCGGTGCAGTGATACGGCACGACCAGCTTCCCGTCGGCGCCGGCGACCACCTCGATCGTGATGACGGGCGCGAACGACTGGACCGGCCCGAACATTGTCGCGAATGCGACGTCGGCGGCATCCCGCCCGGTGCCGAAGCGCACCAGGCCCATCGGGATCGCGGTGCCGGACGGGTCGAACAGGTACCAGCGGTCGCCCAGCCAGGCCTCGACATAGGCATGGAAGTCGGTCGGCCCGAGCGCAGGGTCGGCGCCGTAGTCGATGCCGGTGGCGAAACGCGCCGGAATGTTGACGGCCCGGCACAGCGCGATCATCAGGTGCGTGAAGTCGCGGCACACGCCGACCTGCTCGAGCAGCGTGTCGAGCGCCGAGGTCTGCGAGTTCGAGGTGTTCGACGAGAACGTCGTGCGTTCAAGCACCCAGTCGCGTATCTGCTGGACGCGGCTGTAGCCCTGCCGGCGCTGGCCGAACTCGCGCATCGCGAACTTGTGCAGCCGATCCGATTGGCAATAGCGGCTCGGGTAGATGTAGCTCAGCACCGGCGCGGGCAGTCGCGCGACCGGCACTTCGACGATCTGGTCCGGCGCCGCGAAGTGATGTGCAAGATCGAGCGTGGCGCGGTACGAAACCGTCAGCGGCCCGGGCGTGGCCCTCAACCGAAGGTAACGGGTGCGCGTCGCCGGGTCGGTTTCGACGATCCACGGCACGTCCTGGTTCAGCGTCAGCGCCTCGTCGACCACGCGCTGCCGATCGGTGTGGGCGGCATGGATGTTGAAGATGAAATCACCGCCCGGGTCGTAGACCTGATAGTCGAGCTGGAGCGAAAGCTGGAGTCTGATCATGACGTATCGGTGGTCGCGCGAATTCCGGCTGCGGAAGGTTCGATCATCCCCTTTGCCGCCCGCATCTGCTCGCAGACGTTTTTGCCGGTCACGGTGAGCTGCAGGCTGCCGCCGTTCCACTCCAGCCAGTTCAGTGCGACGTAGCCGGCGATGAGGCTTTCCGAAATCAGGTCGGCGCGCCGGCGATGCAGCGAATCCACCGTGACGAGGAGCTCGCTGCGCAATTCTTCGGTCGTGATCGTTGGATGGTTGCTTTTCACGGTGAACTCCGGTAATCGCCCACGTTAACACCTGCGTTGGCCCTACCCGCAGCGTCGACCCGGGGGATGCACGCTGACCGTGAGTTCCTGCCTGCGCCAGGGTGCGCGTGCCGTAGGCACAGACCTACCGCGTCGCTTCCGTTCTGCCGACAGACTTGCCGCGGCCCCGCTCGAATACTGAACAGTTCGCAATTCGCACAAGGAAGATCCGATGCACCATGTCACCACGGCGGACCAGACCAGGCTCTACGTCAAGGACTGGGGCAGCGGTCGCCCGGTCATCCTGCTTCACGGTTGGCCTCTCTCGGCGGACAGCTGGGACGACCAGGCGATGGCGATCGCCGCGGCTGGCTACCGAGCGATCTCCTACGACAGGCGTGGCTTCGGCCGCTCGTCGCAACCGTGGAGCGGCTACGACTACGACACGCTCGCCGACGACCTGGCAGCCGTGATCGAGCAGACCGGGGCCCGGGACGCCACGCTCGTCGGCTTCTCGATGGGCGGCGGCGAGGTTGCCCGCTACATGTCGCGGCACGCCGGCAAGTCGGTGGTGAAAGCGGCGCTGGTGTCTTCGGTCGTACCGTTCATGTTGAAGACGAGCGACAACCCCGCCGGTACCGAGAAATCCGCGTTCGACAAGATGGCGCTCGCCATGCAGGAGGACCGCGCGAAGTTCTTCGCCGGTTTCTTCAAGGACTTTTTCGGCGTCGGCATGATCTCGCGCCGCGTCAGCGACGAGGTGCTCGAATGGGCACGCAGCGTGTCGATGCACGCGAGTCTGAAAGCGACGCTCGAGTGCGCCAAATCGTTCGCGACCACGGATTTCCGTGGCGACCTGCCGGCATTCAAGGTGCCGACGCTGATCATTCACGGAACCGACGACAAGACCGTGCCGATCGATGCCTCCGGGCGCGCCGCGGCGAAGGGCATCGCGCAATCGACACTGCTCGAATACGACGGCGCGCCGCACGGCCTGTTTGCGACCGAGAAGGAGCGGCTGACGCGCGACCTGCTGGCGTTCCTGCGGGGCTGACCGGCCTCCCGCTCCGGTCGATCTGGCCGTTTCGGGGCTCTCGGTCACACCATCGCTGGGGCACGCGACGCACCCCCTTCGCACGTTCAAGGGAGCCACTTGCCGGGCTATCAGACCAAGACCGAGATCCTCGAGGTTGGCGGGGTCGAGATGATTGTTCGGTCTTTGCTGGATCGACAGCAATTCTCCGACGTGCTCGGTGTTGCGCAGCGAATCGGCATCTCTTCCGCCGGCTGGCCGTTGTTCGGTCTGGTGTGGCCTTCCGCACTCGTGCTGGCCGAGCACATGCAGCATGTGCCATTGGGGTCGCGTGCGGTGCTCGAGGTGGGATGCGGGCTGGCGCTGGCAAGCCTGGTCGTGCACCGGCGTCAGGGCAGCGTCACGGCGAGCGATCGGCATCCGCTCGCCGGCGTCTTCCTGCGCGAAAACCTCCGTCTCAATGATCTCGGGCCGTTGCGTTACTGCAATGGCGATTGGTCCATAGGCAATCCCGCACTCGGCCGGTTCGACCTGATCCTCGGCAGCGACGTTCTCTACGAGCGGGGCCAGCCCGAGCAACTCTCGGCATTCATCGAACTGCACGCTCACGCAGCGGCAGAGGTGATCATCGCGGACCCGGACCGTGGCAACCGGGTCGCCTTCAATCGCGCGATGGAGCAACTGGGCTTCGAACGCAGCGAACTCAAGGTCACGCGGCTGCCCGCAAGCGGCCTGCCCTACAAAGGCCGCCTGCTCAGCTATCGTCGCGGCGGCATTTTTCCGCCGGCGCCGGGCGACTGAACCGAAGCGCGCCGGATCCGAATCGACGGCAGCGGTACTGTCCATGGATGCGATGCGGCGCGCCCACTGTCACGAAGGCGTCGCAAAAACTTCATAAACTTGTGGCATGAATTTCTTCCGGGACCGCGTCGAACTCAGGGTGCCGGCGCTGCTGAACCGCGAACGCGCGATCCTCGAATTCAACCGTCGCGTGCTGGCTCAGGCGCGGCGTTCCGATGTTCCGCTGCTGGAGCGCCTGCGCTATGTGTGCATCGTGTCGTCGAACATGGACGAGTTCTTCGAGGTGCGCTTCGCCGACTGCCTGGAGGCCGCGCGGCGACCCGGTTCCGGCATCTCGTTGCGCGATCTGGACGCGGTCGCAGCCGGCGCCCATGCGCTGATCGACGACCAGTACACGGCGTTCAACGACGAGGTGATGCCGCTGCTGCACCAGCAGGGCATCGTGATCCTGAACCACGCCGACCGCGACGCGGCGCAGCGCCGCTGGGTCGACAAGTTCTTCCAGCGTGAGGTGCGGCCGCTGCTGGTGCCGGTCGGGCTCGACCCGTCGCACCCGTTCCCGCAGGTGGCGAACAAGTCACTCAACTTCATCGCCCGCCTCGGCGGCAAGGACGCATTCGGGCGCGAAAACACCATCGCGATCGTCAAGGTGCCGCGCGTGCTGCCGCGCGTGATCAAGCTGCCCGATGAGCTCGGCAAAGGCCGCCAGGCGTTCGTGCTGCTGACGAGCGTGATCCGGGCACACCTGCCCGAGCTGTTCCCGGGGCGCGAGGTCGAAGTGTTCTCGCAGTTTCGCGTCACCCGGGACTCCGACTTGGAAGTCGACGGCGCCGACGTGACCAATCTGCGCCAGGCACTGCGGTCGGGCCTGACGACGCGCCACTTCGGCCAGGCCATTCGCCTCGAAGTCGTCAGCACCTGCCCGGCGGAGTTGTACGAGTTCCTGCTGCAGCAGTTCGGCTTGCCGACCGCGGCGATGTACCGGGTCAACGGGCCGGTCAACCTGGTGCGACTGAATGAACTCATCGACCAGGTCGCCGACGACAACCCACGCGCCGCGCTGCGCTTCGCGCCCTTCGTGCCGGCCTGGCCGCAGGCCACGCTGCCGCGCCAGGAGTCGATTTTCGACTGCCTGCGCGCACGCGACGTGCTGCTGCACCATCCGTTCGAGTCGTTCGAGCCGGTCGTGCAGTTTCTGCGCGAGGCGGTGTTCGATCCCGATGTGCTGGCGATCAAGCAGACCATCTATCGCACCGGCGGCGAATCGCCGTTGATGGACCTGCTGATCGATGGCGCGCGCCGCGGCAAGGAGGTGATGGTGGTCGTCGAGCTGCAGGCGCGCTTCGACGAAGAGGCCAACATCAACTGGGCCGAGCGCCTCGAGGCGGTCGGTGTGCAGGTCGTGTACGGCATCGTCGGGCTGAAGACGCACGCGAAGCTGCTGCTGGTCACGCGCCGCGAGCAGGGCCGATTGCGGCGCTATGCGCACCTGTCGACCGGAAACTACCACCCGAAGACCGCCCGCCAGTACACCGACATCAGCTACTTCACCGCCGCGAGCGATCTGACGATGGATGCCGACGCGGTGTTCCAGCAACTCGCGAGCCTGGGACACATGAAACCGCTGCGCTGCCTGCTGCAGGCGCCGTTCACGCTGCACAAGCGGATGCTGACGCACATCGGGAACGTCGCGGCCGCTGCGGCGGCCGGGCAGCGCGCGCGCATCGTCGTGAAGATGAACGCACTGACCGATGTGCCGCTGATCCACGCGCTGATCGCAGCGGGTCGCGCCGGCGCCGACATCGACCTGATCGTGCGCGGCGCCTGCATGCTGCCGCCCGGCATCCCCGAGGCGACCGACCGGATCCGGGTGCGCTCGGTGGTCGGGCGATTTCTCGAGCATTCGCGCGTGTGTTACTTCTGCTGGGGCGAGGGCGCGTCGGACGAGGCGCTGTTCCTGTCGAGCGCCGACTGGATGAGCCGCAACATGTTCGGCCGCATCGAAGTGGCATGGCCGGTGCGCGACGCGACGCTGCGCCAGCGCGTGATCGACGAATGCCTGGTGCCGTACCTGCACGATCGACAGGATGCCTGGGCCCTGCAAGCCGACGCCAGCTACGCGCGCATCGGAACCAACGGCCCGTGCGCGCAGCAGGCGCTGTTGCAACGCTTTTCGGCGCCAGCGTGATGGACCTGATCCTGTGGCGCCATGCCGAGGCTTTCGAGCTGCCCGTCGCCGGCAACGACCTGCAACGCGCGCTCACCGCCAAGGGGGAACGCCAGGCGCAACGCATGGGCGACTGGCTGAACCAGCGACTGGCGCAGTCGACGCGCATTCTCGTGAGCCCGGCGCTGCGCTGCCAGCAAACTGCGAAGGCGCTCGGCCGGAAGTTCCGGACCCTGAACGAGCTCGCGCCGGATGGCGACCTTGATGCGCTGCTGAAGGCGGCGCGCTGGCCCGATGCGAACGAAGCGGTGCTGATCGTCGGCCACCAGCCCACGCTCGGCTTCGTCGCATCGTTGCTGCTCTCGAACCAACCGCAGGCTTGGACGATCAAGAAGGGCGCGGTCTGGTGGATTCGCGACCGCACTCGCGAGGACGTCTCGCAGGTCGTGCTGCAGGCGGTGCAGGGGCCGGATTGTCTTTAGGGGCGACGTGTACGGAAGCCACGGTCGGCGGTCCGCGCGCGTCCACTGCCGGCTCGAGAAGCTGAAACCCCGCCGCAGCGGGGTTTCGTTTCGATCCGATCGACGGTGGCGCGCGGTACTGCGGTTACCTTGTCGAGCGGCGGCGAGCCACGAGGCCGACGACGCCGAGTCCGGCGAGCAGGAGAGCATAGGTTTCGGGTTCGGGAACCGCACCCACCTGCACGTTCATCGCGGTGCTGTCCAGCAGCCTTTCATTCGTGTCACGGACCTCCAGCACGAAGCTGTACAGCCCGTTCTGATTCACGTCGAAGGCGCCGCCCGGCGTGCCCTCGAACCCGACGTTCTGCGAATTCTGGAAACCGTTGGCAACGGTGGCGTTGTCCGCCCAATGCGTCTGCGGATCCACCCACGTGTAATTGACGCCTGCGCTCGGGTCATGATCGACGCCAAGCCTGAAGGTCAGACCTTCGGTGAAGGAATGGGTGCCGATGTTGACCGAGAATTCGTAGTTCCACTGTGCCTTGACGCCGCCGCCCGGATAGGTACCCGGGTCGGCGAAATAGGTCCCCGACGAACCGTCGAGCAATGCGCCGGTCTGGCGGTTCTTGGCGCGCAGGCCGAGTTCGATGCCGTTGTCGGTGCCGATCGTCCAGTTGCGGTTGCCGTTGCCGGAGCCGAAGTAGACACCGGGGGGCTCCGCGAGGTTGCCGTAGGACGAGGCCGCGTCCGCGGTTGCCGAAGCCAGAGCGAGCATGGCCAGGATGGAACAGATGCCGAAAGCCTTGCTGGCATGCATGGGGATTTTTCCTTTGGTTGCCAAGGATCCGAAACATTCGGCTTGCCGCGGCAAAGAACTCAGAGCGCCTTCCCGGTTTCGAGTCGAGAGGTCGGGGCGCGAGGCCGCCTCCAATCGACCAACCCGGTGCGACCGAGCATCTTCGTTGCGCCCGCTGGCGGATGAAACCCTTGATTCGGGGGCACGCTCCCCCTGGGTTCGGAGGCGCGTGCCGCTCGTGCAGCGCGCGTGGCGAATGCAGGCCGCGGGTGCGATTGCTCGCGCAGGGACGGTGGCGGCTACGCCTTCACGACCAACCTGAGCGGCCCGCTGCGCTCCCAGATCGCCGCCTCTTCATTCAGCAGGTGCCGCGTGCGCGGGTGCGCCTCGCTCCAGCCGTCGGCAAAGCTCAACTCGGCGGTCGTCGCGTTGCGCCTGAGCCGCATCGCATCCGGACTCACGTCGCCACGCGCATGGCACTTGATCACGCCCAGGCGCAAGCACAGCACCTGCCAAGCGAAGTCGTCCCGCGTCAGGCTGGTTTCGATCTTGCGCAGGCCGCCGCGCTGGCCCAGCGCCAGCGCGGCGACGCGGCGCAACTGGCTTTGCGAGAAGCCGGCCGCATCGACGTGGTCGAGCAGGTAGGCGCTGTGGCGGTGGTGGTCATGGTGCGAGACCATCATGCCGATCTCGTGCAGCGCACAGGCCCACAGCAACTCGCGCCGCGTTTCTGCGACCACCCTCGGCTGGACGCCGGCATACAGTTGTTGCGCGATGCGCGTGACGCGCCCGGCCTGGTGGGTGTCGACCATGAAACGGCGCTGCAGCTCGCGCACCGAGGCGTCGCGGACGTCGTGGCCGTCCTGGCGCATTTCGGATGCGTGGCGGCGCTCGTCCAGGTCGAAGATCACGCCCTGGCGCAGCGCGCCGCGCGCCGGCAGCAGTGCGGCGATGCCGAAATGCGTCGCCAGCGTGTACAGGATCGCGAGGCCGCCGGCGATGACGGCGCGCCGCTCCTCCTTGAGGCCGGGCAACGCGAGCTTGTCGACGCGCCCGGCGCTCAGCGCTTGCGCCATCAGCCAGCGCAGGCCGTCGGGAGTGATGCGGCCATCGGTCACGCCGCTTGCCGCCAGCAGTTGCGAGACCGCACCGACCGTCCCCGACGATCCCAGCGCCTCCTGCCAGTGCACTGCGGCGAAGGGTTCGAGCGCTTCCTCGAGTTCGGCGCCGGCGGCGATCTGCGCCTGCCGGAATGCCGCCTCGGTGAAGCGGCCGTCGCCGAAGTACTTCAGCGACAGGCTGACGCTGCCGACCTGGAACGATTCGGCCCGCACCGGCTTGCGGCCATGGCCGAGGATCATTTCGGTGGAGCGCCCGCCGATGTCGATCACGAGCCGGGGCACCGTCGACGGCTGCAGCCGCGCGACACCGGCATAGATCAGACGCGCTTCCTCGCGGCCCGAGATCACCTCGATCGGCAGGCCGAGCACGGCCTGCGCGCGGGTCAGAAACTCGTCGCGGTTGCGCGCCTCGCGCAGCGTCTGGGTCGCGACCGCGCGAACCTGCGCCGGCGCGTAGCCTTTCAGGCGCTGCGCGAACCGCGCCAGGCACGCCAGGCCGCGCGCCCCGGCTTCTTCGGTGAGCAGCCCGTTGCCGTCGAGGCCGGCGCCGAGTCGAACCGTCTCCTTCAGGTAGTCGACGCGCCGGTAGCGCCCGTTGATCAGCTGCCCGATCTCGAGACGGAAGCTGTTCGAGCCCATGTCGATCGCGGCCAGCTGGCCGGGCCAGCGCGGGTTGCCGGCGAGTTCCGGGCGGGCGAGGCTGGCTGATGCGGCGGGCATGCGGCATTGTCCGTGCAAAACATGGGGTTCTTCGTGGCGCACCGCGACCGCTGGTGTTTCTAGAATGCCGCCACCCTCAGCCACCGACTGCCCCGGAGCCGCCATGCGCACCACCGAACTGGACCGACCGAACTCGACCATCGACCTCGACCGCCGCGACTTCGTCCGTGCCGCGGTCGGTACCGGCTTCGCCTCGGCGGTGTCGCCCGTCACCGCGCAGGCCATCAACACCGACAGCGCCGGCCTGACAGTCGGCGAGGTCACGATCATGGTGGGCGATTTCAAGATGCCTGCATACCGCGCGATGCCGGCCGGTAGCGGCAAGCTGCCGGTCGTGCTGGTCGTCTCCGAAATTTTCGGCGTGCACGAATACATCGCCGACGTGGCGCGGCGCTTCGCCAGGCTCGGCTACCTGGCGATCGCACCCGAACTGTTCGTGCGCCAGGGCGATGCAATGTCGTACGGCGAGATCGGCAAGCTGGTCTCCGAAGTGATCGCCAAGGTGCCGGACGCGCAGGTGCTGGGCGATCTCGATGCCTGCGTCGCGTGGGCCGGCGCGAATGGTGGCGACACGAGCCGGGTCGGCGTCACGGGTTTCTGCTGGGGCGGGCGCATCAGCTGGCTTTACGCCGCGCACAACCCCAAGCTGAAGGCCGGCGTGGCCTGGTACGGCCAACTGCTCGGAGCGCCGAGCGCGCTGAAGCCGACGAACCCGATCGACCTGGTCGGCAAACTGAACGCGCCCGTGCTGGGCCTGTATGGCGGCGAAGACACCGGCATCCCGGTCGCGGCGGTGGAGCAGATGAAGGGAGCGCTGGCCGCCGGCAACGCGGCGGCGAAGCGGTCGCAGTTCGTCGTGTACCCGGGCGCGCAGCATGCCTTCCACGCCGACTACCGGCCGAGCTACAAAAAGGACGCGGCCGAAGACGGGTGGAAGCGCTGTGTCGCGTGGTTCAAGGCGAACGGCGTCGCATGATCCGCGAGGCCGCGTGACGCTGCTCTACGTCGTCATCGCCACGTTCGTCGGCGGTCTGCTGTCGGTCGTGATCGCGGCCAGCCTCACCGCGAGCGTGCTAAGCCGCGTGGTCCAGCACCTGGTGAGCCTGTCGGCCGGCGTGCTGCTGGGCACCGCGCTGCTCGACGTGCTGCCCGAGGCGTTCGAGAGCAAGGCGAGCCCGCAGGCGCTGTTCGGCACCCTGCTCGCGGGGCTGCTGTTTTTCTTTCTGCTCGAGAAGGCCGAGCTGTACCGCCACAGCCATCACCACGAAGGCGACGAGCACCACCATCACCACGGCTTCGACCAGCAGCAGGCCGGGCGCGGCGGCTGGAGCGTGATCATGGGCGACAGCATCCACAACTTCTGCGATGGCATCATCATCGCCGCCGCGTTCCTGGCCGACACGCGGCTGGGCGTGGTCACTTCGCTGGCAATC
>JANMAW010000371.1:0-13662 GCA_031360005.1 Rhizobacter sp. | reverse complement strand
TTCGATGCGGTGGCCTTCGTCGACTTTCGCCACGGACCGCAGAAGCGCGAGCCGGGTCTGCAGGACGAGCTCGAGCTGCCTCCCGGCTTCAACCCACGAACGCTCGAATGGGCCGCGGCGCTGCGGCGCGACCCGCGCTACGCGAATGCGGCGCCGCGCGTGCTCGCCCAGGTGCTGCTGCAGCACATCCGCAGCGCGGGCTTCAGCTACACGCTGGAGCCCGGCAACTACGGTGGGGACGCGATCGACGAATTCTGGCTCGATCGCCGCGCCGGCTTTTGCGAGCATTTCGCCGCTGCCTTCGTCGTCGTGATGCGTGCGCTCGACGTGCCGGCGCGCGTCGTCACGGGCTACCAGGGCAGCGATCCGCTGCCGATCGACGGCTACTACATCGTGCGCCAGAGCTCTGCGCATGCCTGGGCCGAGTATTGGGAGACGGGGGTCGGCTGGGTGCGTGCCGACCCGACTGCTGCGGTCGCGCCCGAACGCATCATCCGAAGCCGCCGCCTCGTGCCGGCGCCGGGATTGGTGGCCGGCGCGCTCGGCAACGTCAACCCGGCGCTGGTCGCCCAACTGCGCGACGGCTGGGAGGCGCTGAACAACCGCTGGAACCAGTGGGTGCTCAATTACTCGCGCGGCCACCAGACCGACGTGCTGAAGCGCCTCGGCTTCACTTCCCCGAGCTGGGAGGATCTGACGCTGCTGCTGATCAGCGCGCTGAGTTCGCTCGCGCTCGCCGGTGCTGCGTGGGCCTGGTGGGATCGCAATCGTGTCGATCCCTGGGTGCGGCAGATGGACCGGCTGCGCGGTGCGCTGCAAATGCTCGGCGTCGATAGCGCCGCCTTCGAGGCGCCGCGTGCGCTGGCGCAGCGCGTGCGCGAGCGCTTCGGCGCGAGCGGTGAAGCGCTCGCCGGCGTGCTCGATGCGCTCGAGCGCCAGCGCTACAGCCGAGCAACGATCGCACGGCCCGACGCATCGCTGACGCGCGATTTCATCGCCCATGCCCGCGCGCTGCGCCCCGGGGTGCTCGAGCGAGCGCACCGATAATCGATGCCGCGCGAGGTCGCGCACCGATTCCCGGATCGACCCGCGCCGCCCCGAACCCATGCCCCGACCTTTCCACCTCGTCGCGCTCGGCGTCGTCTGCTTCACGCTGCTGAGCGGCGGCACGGGTGCGCTCGCCAGGAAGCGTGCCATCGCGTTACCGGTGCAGGCCAACGAAGCGCCCGACGTCGTCACGTACGGCCAGCGCGAAGACCTGATGCGCTTTGGCGCCGAGCTCGCCGAACGGCAGGGGCTCGATGCCGAGTGGGTACAAGCCACGCTGCAACGCGCGCGCCTGGTGCCGACAGTCGCGAAGTTCATCATGCCGCCACCACCCGGCACCGCGAAGAACTGGGCCGCATACCGCGGCCGCTTCGTCGAGCCGATCCGCATTCGCGCCGGCGTGGACTTCTGGCGCGCGAACGAAAAGTGGCTGCAACTTGCCCAGCAGCTCTACGGCGTGCCGCCCGAGATCGTGGTCGGCATCATCGGGGTCGAGACGATCTACGGACGGCAAATGGGCGACTTCCGCGTCATCGATGCGCTGGCCACGCTGGCATTCGACTTCCCGGCCGGCCGCAAGGACCGCAGCGGGTTGTTCCGCGACGAACTCGAGAGCTTCTTCGTGATGTGCCACAGCGAAGCGCTGGATCCGCTGCTGGTGCGCGGCAGCTTTGCCGGTGCGATCGGCATGCCGCAGTTCATGCCGTCGAGCTTCAACAAGTACGCGGTCGATTTCGATGGTGACGATCGCGTCGACCTGCTGGGCAACCCGGCCGACGTGATCGGCAGCGTCGCGCACTACCTCGCCGAATTCGGCTGGCGCCGAGAACTGCCGACACGCTTCGAGGTGGCCGTGCCGGTAGCGAGCGCCGACCGCGCGTTGCTGCTCGTGCCCGACATCGTGCCCAGCTTCAGCGCCGCCGAGTTCGGCGAGCGCGGCGCGAAACTCGACGCTGCCGCATTCGTCGCGAACCTGCGGCTCGAGGCCACGGGCGGCATCGGCAAGCTCGCGCTCGTCGAACTGCAGAACGGCGACGCGGCACCGAGCTATGTGGCGGGCACGAGCAACTTCTACGCGGTGACGCGCTACAACTGGTCAAGCTACTACGCGCTGGCAGTGATCGAGCTCGGCGAGGCGGTCGCGCGCGAGCTGGCCCGCAGCACCCGCTGAGCCCAGCGCGCCACCTGCCACGGCGTCGCGGCAAACGCGGTGCCGTACAGCGAGACACCGTAGCGCAACATCAGCAGCGCGAGCTTGGCGGCGCGCGCGTCACCTTGGTCCGCCAGCGCTGCGAGGTTCACGAAAGCGAGTTTCCAGTGACCGCTTTCGTACAGGCGCACGGCAGTGTCGAAACGCTCGTTCGGATTCGCGGAAAGGGTGGTACCCGACCGGGCGATGCTGGCGTCCGCGTTGTCGAGTGCGAGCGCGGTGCTGAGCAACTGCGCGGCCGCAGCGGAGTTGTTGGGATCTCGCGCCGAGCCGCGTGAAGTGCGGTCGCGCGCGGCCAACGGCTGGCTGGAGCGGATGGCGTCGAGCCCCATCCGGTGTATCGCATGAGTCATGGGTGGCCTCTGTCTTGACGGTCGGGGCGACCCGGAGATCGGGTGCCTCAGATGTCAATACGGAGCCTGGTCGCGAAACCGGACAGATACGCGCCGGATGCCCCTCAGTGCGCCGCGATGACCATCGGCAACAGCGGCGCGAGAAGCAGCGTCGAGAGAGCCAGCGCGACGACACCGATCACCCACATCAACGGCGTCCAGGCACGTTCCGGGGAATGCCAGTAGGTCTGCGTGACGGGGTTTTCTTCGAACATCGCGGTACTCCTGCGCGCTCTTCAATTCAGGCCGACGAAGCGCTCGCCGCTCGCGAATTGAACCGCTGCAATGGGAAGTACGGATGGGCCGTCGCGAACCGGACATTCGGCAGCATCGCAGGCCGCCCGCGTACCGGCCTCCGCAAGTACCGAGTGCGTCGCGAGTCAGTGTTCGAGCATCACGTCAGTGACAGATGCAATGGTCATTCGTGTCGGACTACCCTGAGGTCGTATCAACGCCCTTGTATGCGTCGCTGTTCGCGAAAGTTCAGGGCTGGCCTGCCTCACGCACTATCGCTCTCGCCGACCGCCGAGGCCTTTGGTCGACGCATACCACCCGACCGCCAAGCCGAGGGCAAAGGCCACGACAGCCACGATGGCGACCGCGGCGATCATGTATGGATCAGGAGGAACGTGCACCAGCTGAGGATCAACAGGGCACGATGCACAATCGGCCGCCGCTGATGCCTTCACGGCCGGCGACACTTGCGCGACGGCCACCGGACTGAACACCGTCACCAGCGCTCCGGCAGCATTCCTGATTCTGAATTCCATAGCGTTCCTTTGGTTGTCAACGGAAAAATCTGCGCGCGAACAATGCGACGTCGAAGTCTCTCATTGGCGTCGTCGGTACGGTATTGGAAGGCATTGACGCAGCCGACAGACGTTCCAGCCGATCGAGCAACGCCAGGGCTTGCTGATAGACAGGCGCGTCTGCGCCCATTGCGTCGCGCAAGACGGGCTCTGCGGATCTGGCCACGGCCACTGCTTCGGTGACGCGGTTGAGTGCGGCGAGGGCAAGGGCCGTATTCAGCGCCGCGAGTTGAGTGGTGAGATGTTCGGGCCCGAGTACCCTGGCGAAATCGGCTTGCGCCCTTTGAAGCGGACTGAGCCCCAGTTCCGCCTGACCTTGCTGCAGCAGAGCGACGCCCGATAGCATTTGGCCGGTGGCGGCCAGCCGCAGACCGGCTCCCTGGCTGGCGAAGTCGCCCAGCAGCTCAGCGGCCATGTCTGCCCAGTGCAGAGCCTGCTTGGGGTCTCCGGCGCGCAACCGGGACTCTGCCAACGCCAGCAGTGCGTCGGCCTTGAACGTCGGTTTCATGGCGACTTCGGAGCCGGACTGCCCGAAAGCTCGGACACGCTCGAACAGCGGTGCCAGCGCTGTCACACCCGGTGACATCGACCGCAATCGGAACTCAAGAAGGAGCGACCTGATCTGAAGAAATGGAAAGGTCGCATCGAGTGCCATCGATTGAAGCCGAGGTATGGCATCCCTGGCCTGACCATTCTTCCCGAGGGCCAACAGGACATAGACCCGGTCGGCGAACAACATCCGGCAGCTCTGCTCTTTCGGCCCGAGAGTCTCGACGCAACGGGGCAGCACCACCTCGACCAGCGCCGAAGCTTTTGCCAGGCGCCCAGCGGCGATGAGCAAACTGACGTGCTCCCAATCCATCGAAGCGACTTCACCGGCGTCCAGCCCGGATACTCGAACCGCGATGCGCCGCAGATCTTCGTGCAGCGCAAGCGACTCATCGAAGTTCGTCAGGTCGCTTTCGATTGTGTAGAGGGCTTGGCCCAACCTGAATGTTCTCAGGTGCTCGGCGCCAAGCTCCCTGATGGCGGTATCTCGACCTGCGGACAGCAACTCACGCGCTCGACGCGCGTCGCCTTGACTTCGCAGAACCAACCCCGCCACCTCGGTGAGACGAGCGTTCAGTTCTGGATCGCGCGCCGGTCGCGCCGGGACGGACTCGGCGCCTTGAAGCAGACGCTTCGCGAGAACCGGGTTGTTCATCTGCAACGCATTGAACGCATGATCCGCCCGCGCCATCGCCTCTTCGCGCGGCTGATGCAGCTCGCCTTTGATTCGCACCAGTTCGGCGAAGGTGCTGTCGGCAGTGACGTACTCGCCCATGTCGCTCTGAATCTTCGCGATGCCACGCAGCAGCTCGGCCTGCAGCTTCGGCTGCCCGGCGAGCCGCGTCAGCACATCCTTGCGCCCGGTTTCCAGCAGGTCGCGCGCGGTGATGTCGGCACCGCGCGACTTCTCCTGGTCGGCACGCTGGAAGATGTTGAGCATGAAGTCGCGCGCCGCCACGGCGCGGGCCGACTCCTCGCGTGCCTGCAACCCCATCAACACCGCGACCGCGGCCACCCCGATCAACGACAGCACCGCTCCGGCCCCCAGCGCGACGCTCACGCGGTGCCGACGCGTGAACTTGCTCAGGCGGTACACGGCACTCGGCGCGCGCGCGTCGACCGGCTCGCCCTCGAGCCAGTGGTCCAGATCGGCGCGCAGTGCTTCGACCGAGCCGTAGCGCTGCGTCGGCTGTTTCGCGAGCGCGCGCAGCACAACGGCGTCGAGGTCGCTGGCGAGCGTCTTGCGCAGCTGCGCGCCGGTGGTGCCGCGCGTTTGCGCAATCGCCTGCGACAGCGCGCGCCGGCTCGGTGCGCGCGGCTCCACTTCGAGGATCGCCTGCTCGAGCTGCGCCGCCGACTCGACCTTCAACTCGTACGGCCGTTCGCCGCACAGCAGTTCGTACAGAACCACGCCGAGCGAATACACATCGCACGCGGTCGTCAGCGGCTGGCCGAGCAACTGCTCGGGGCTCGCGTATCGCGGCGTCATTGGCCGGCCAGCCTGGCGCGTGAGTTCGGTATCGGCGAGCGCGCCGCCTTCGGGCTCGATCAGCTTGGCGATGCCGAAGTCGAGCAGGCGCACGTCACCCTGCTCGCTCACAAGGATGTTGCCCGGCTTCAGATCGCGGTGTATCACCAGGTTGGCATGCGCATGCTGCACCGCGAGCAGCACCTGGCGGAACAGCCGGACACGCGCGCCGATGCCCATTTGCCTGGCATCGCACCATGCCGTCAGCGGCTCGCCTTCGACGTATTCGAGCGCGAGCCAGGGCTGGCCGCCGGTCGTGACGCCGGCATCGTGCAACGCGGCGATGTGCCGGTGGTGCAACGACGCGAGAATGTCACGCTCGCGAGCGAAGCGCTGCGCGAAACTGTCGCGCTGGCTGCTGCCGGCGTGGCGATAAAGCAGCTTGATCGCGACCTTGCGCTGGAACGCACCGTCGTCGCGCTGCGCGAGCCAGACCTCGGCCATGCCACCGGCACCCAAGTGGCGCACGAGTCGGTACGGGCCGATGCGACTGCCTTCGATCCAATCGGTCGCCAACGGCTCCGGGCCGACAGGCAACCGCGGCAGCTCGCCCAGAAAGCCGTTGTGCTGGACCTGCGAGCGCGCGCCAAGCATTTGCTCCAGTTGCATCAGCAGCGGGTGGGCTTGGGTGCGCAACTGCGCGAGCCACGCCTCGAGCGTCGCCGGGTCGAGCGCATCGGCCAGCTCGTAAAGCGCAGACAGTTGTTGCCAGTCGGCCACCGGGGTCCGGCTCATCGCAGTCGCTCGCAGTGGGGACGCCCCGAGCATAAGAGTTGGTCCCATTCGACGCAATCCGTCATTCATGGGGCGCGATGTCGCGATGTCGCGACCTCGCAGAATCGCCTTCGCGATGGACGCCCGCGCGATCAGGGGTTACTCTGAACGGGATGACGACCCATGGGCACCCGCCGCCAGACCCCTCGCCACCGGACGCCGACCCGCAGATCACGCTGCTGTTGCGCCGGGCTGCAGGCGGCGATCGCGCCGCGCTCGATGCCGTGTATGCGTCGCTCTACCCTGACCTGAAACGCGTCGCGCGGGCGCGGTTGCACCTGCAGGGGCGTGGCGACAGCATCAGCACCACGATGCTGGTGCACGAGAGCTTCATGCGGCTGGTGGGCGCACGCGGCTTGCGGCTGCAGGATCGGCGGCACTTCTTCGCGTACGCGGCGAAGACCATGCGCAACATCATCATCGACAGCGCGCGCGAGCATCGGGCCGAGCGGCGCGGCGCGGGTGCCGAACACGTGACGCTGGGTGATGCCGAGGCTTTGAAAGTGGCCGGGCCGAACGCGAGCGACGAGTTGCTGCGCGTCAATGAAGCGCTACAGCAACTCGAGGCCGTCGATCCCGAACTCGCTGAACTGGTCGAGATGCGCTACTTCGGCGGTTACAGCGAAACCGAGATCGCCGAGTTGCACGGCGTGGCTGAGCGCACCGTGCGGCGCCGCTGGGACAAGGCGCGCGCCTGGTTGTTCGTGGCGCTCGGCGGCTGAACCGGCGCGGGGCGCGGGTTCGACGCACAAGCACGCCTCGAGCCATTCATTCAGGCGGGCCTCGCCCGGCAGGCCCTCGCGCACCTCCAGTCCGCGAACCAGCTCCCAGCTCGAATCGAACCAGCCCGGCCCGTGCGGCGCGTCGTCGGGGCCCGCCGGGCAAAGCGCCGCGAGCGTGCGCCGCGACACGACAGCTTGGGCACCGAACCCCGCGGCGAGGTCGCGTAGACTGAAATTGAAGCGAGCCATCTCTCTCTCCTTGGGACACGATCGCGTGAGAGGGAGTCTTGCTGCACAGGCAGGTCGCGAACATCCCGCCGAGGGCGGAAACCCCGGCCGATGCGCCACCCCTTCAAGAACCACCCCGGACGGGGGAGGTGCGTCGGCTCAGGCGGGGGCCACGCTCACTGCGACGCGCATGCGCCGATCGCCGCCACCGAGGATCACGCCGCGCAGCGGCACCACGTCGGCGAAGTCGGCGCCCCAGGCGAGCGTGATGTAGCGCAAGTCGGCGAGCTGGTCGTTGGTCGGATCGAACTCGACCCAGCCGTGCTGCGGCGAATACGCGGCGACCCAGGCGTGCGACGCGTCGACGCCCATCAGGCGCGGCATGCCGGGCGGCGGGTCGGTGAGCAAATAGCCCGACACAAAGCGCGCCGGCAGGCTGAAGCCACGCAGGCACGCGAGCATCAGGTGCGCGAAGTCCTGGCAGACGCCGCGCTTCTGGTAGAGCACCTCGTCGACCGACGTGCTGACCGTGGTCGCGCCGGGCTCGAATTCGAAGTCGGCGTGAATTCGCCGCATCAGTTCCGACACCGCATCGAACCACGGCCGGCCGCGCTCGAACGACGGGCTCGCGTAGACGCGTGCCGCTTCCGACAACGGCACCAGCGGCGTCGGCTCGCACATGCTCGCCGGGATCAAGTCGTCTTGCTGCGGCTCGCGGCGGATCGCGTCGCGCACCGACTCCCAGCTCGCCGACGCCTGCAACGCTGGCCGGTCGGTCACTTCGACCACGCATTCCATGCGCACGCGCAGCATGCGATGCGCACCGTGCAGGCCGAAGTGCGTGACCCGGTTGCCGAAGCCGTCGACCTCGTCGCGGCGTTCATCCGCCGGCGGGTCGATCTGCAGGTCATGCGACAGCAGCTTCTGCCACGGCAGCGGGCGCGGCGTCAGTCGGGCGAGCTGCCACGACTGGGACGCCGGCGCGCTGTACGCGTAGCGGGTCACGTGCTCGACGTTGTAGCGCGCGGGGCTTGCCATCACGCCACCAGCGACAACACGCTTCGCGACGCCGCGTGCGAGAAGAACTTCAGCGTCAACTCGTCGGAAACGGCGCTGGCGCACTTGCGCAACTGGTCGAGGAGACGCGCCACCGCCTCGCTCTCGGGGTGCAGGTCGTGCGGCGCGATGTCATGCAGCGCCGCCTGCGCAGGTGCCAGCAGGTCGCTCGCGAAACGGCCATGCCCCACCTCGAGTTTGGCGATGTACTCGACCAGGCCCTTGAGCTGGAACGCGAGCGAGCGCGGGTTGGCTTCGTCGCAGATCAGCATGTCGAGCACCGGCATCCATTCGGGGGCGACCAGGTAGCGCGAGCGGTACGTGCCGGTCGAGTCGGTGAGGTCGAGCAGCCAGTCCAGGCCGTGCGCGGCGCCCTCGGTGGTCGCGACCTGCAAGGTCACGCACAGGTTCGACAGGCGCTCGATGCGCCGCCCGATCGACAGGAAACGCCAGCCCGCGCCGCGCGTCATGCCGTCGAGCACGTAGCCCGACAGCGTCATCATTGCGGTGACCGCGCGGTCGAGCCAGCTCAGAGCCAGCGGCAGGCGCATCGTCGATGACAGGCCGCGCTTGAACACCGGGTCGGCCGCGAGCCGGTTCAGCGTGCGCCAGTTGTCGACCGACATGCGGTCGCGCAGGTTGAAGGCGGAGCGCGAGAGCTGCCGCATGCGCAGCGCCAGCGCTTCGTCGGGGTGGGTGGCGGCGCGCAGCAATGCCGCGCCGGCGTCCTTGGTGCTGTCGATCAGGTTCAAGCGCCGGGCGAGCACGATGGCCGGCGCAATACCGTCGGAAGGCTCGCCGGCCTGGTCGATCACGCCTGCGATCGCGACCCGCAGCGTGCGCGCCGCGTGATCGCAGCGTTCGCCGTAGCGGCCGTACCAGAACAGGTTCTCGGCCGCGCGCGACGGAAGATTCGCGCGCGAGACGACCAGGTCGGCCGCCGTCACGGTGGTCGAGAGCAGCGAGAACGATGCGTTCACCGGTGCGCCCGACAGCACCCAGGTGTCCTTGGATCGGCCGCCGCGCTGCATCGCGATCGCGCGATTCGCCGTCGCCCGCGACGCGCGTCAGCCCGCCGGGCATCACGCGGTAGCCGTCCTTGGTCGCCACCGCGAACACGCGCAGGCCGACGGCTCTGGCGGCCAGCGCCGCGCCGCGCTGCAGGCCGTTGCCGCGTTCGAGCACCGGCGCCTGCGACAGACGCACCCATTCCTGGGCGACGAAACGCTGCGGCCGCGCTGCGACGCGGGCCCGCAGCAGGATACGTTCGTCGTCTGACAGATCGGCGCCGAACAGCGCCGGCTCGCGGGCCGAGCGCTCCAGCGGTTTGATCAGCAGCTTGTCGAGCCGCTTCCAGGCATCGGTGAACGCGGCCGGCTCGCCCAGCCACCAGGTCGCGATCGACGGCAGCTTCAGCGGCTCGCCGAGCAATTGATCGCAAAGCGTGGGCAGGTAGCCGAGCAGCGCGCTCGATTCGATCACGCCCGAGCCGAGCGCATTGCCGAGGAACACCGTGCCGCGGCGCGCGCAATCGGTCAGGCCGGCGATGCCAAGCGCGGAATCGGAGCGCAGCTCGAGCGGGTCGCAATAGTCGTCGTCCTGGCGCCGCAGGATCGCATGCACCCGCTTCAGGCCGTCGACCGTCTTCATCCAGACGCAGCCACCGCGCACCGTCAGGTCGCTGCCCTCGACGAGCGGGAAGCCCAGGTAGCGGGCGAGCAGCGCGTGCTCGAAGTAGGTTTCGTTGTACGGCCCGGGAGTCAACAGCACCACCAGCGGCGCGCCGTCGCCGGCCTCGGGCCTGGGTGCCCAGCGCAGCAGCGAGTCGCGCAGCGCCGCGAAGTACGACGCGAGGTGCTGCACGTTCAGGTCGTCGAACATCTGCGGAAACACGCGCGAGACGACGAGCCGGTTCTCGAGTGCATAACCCGCGCCCGATGGCGCCTGCGTGCGGTCGCCGACGACCCACCAGTGGCCATCGCGCGAACGTGCCAGGTCGGCGGCGTACTGGAACAGGTGCACACCGCCCGCCGGCCGGATGCCGTGTGCCGGGCGCAGATAGCCACCGTGGCCGAAGATCACCGGCGCCGGGATCGTGCCGCTGCGCAGCAGCGTCTGCGCACCGTAGACGTCGCCGAGCACGCGGTTCAGCAGCTCGGCGCGTTGCGCGATTCCGGCTTCGATGCTTTCCCATTCGCTGGGTGAGAGCAGCAATGGCAGCGGGTCGACCTCCCACGGCCGGTCGGCGCCCTTCGGATCGGCGTAGACGTTGTAGGTGACGCCGTTCTCGCGGATCTCGCGCTCGATCAGCGACAGCGTGTCGCCGATCTCCGAGCCCTCGCGCGCCGCGAGTGCGCGCACGAAGTCGCCCCAATGCGCCCGCGGCATGCCCTTCGACGCCAGCATCTCGTCGAAGCGACTTTCGGGAACGACGTAGGCGCCGAGCAGTTCCGTCAACATCGATCTGCAATCTCAGGTGGCCGGGCGCCGCAGGTCGAGCGTGAACGGGAAGTTCGGGTTGCGCTCCTCCTTCGCCGCGCTCATGTGGCCCGGCGTGTGGCCGGTGCGGAAGAAGCGCGCGAGGCGACGCGCCTCGGCCTCGTACGCGTTCACCGGGAAGGTGTCGTAGTTGCGCCCGCCCGGGTGCGCGACGTGGTACTGGCAGCCGCCCATCGACCGGTTCATCCAGGTGTCGACCAGGTCGAACACCAGCGGCGCATGCGCGTCGATGCTGGGGTGCAGCGCCGACGGCGTATTCCATGCGCGGAAGCGCACCGCGCCGACAAACTCGCCGACCTTGCCGGTCGGTTGCAGCGGAATCACGCGGCCGTTGCAGCTGAGCACATGGCGGTCGCCGACCAGCCCGGTGACGTGCAGTTGCACGCGCTCGAGCGACGAATCGACGAAGCGAACGGTGCCCCCGGCCGTGCCCTCCTCGCCCATCACATGCCAGGGTTCCAGTGCGAGACGCAGCTCGACCTGCACGCCTTGCGCGGCGAAGTCGCCCAGGCGTGGAAAGCGGAAGTTCAGGTGCGGCGCGAACCATTCGAGGTTGACCGGATAGCCCGCCGCGTTAAGCTCTTCGACCACGTCGCCGAGATCCTGCCAGATGAAGTGCGGCAGCATGAACCGGTCGTGCAGTTCGGTGCCCCAGCGCTTCAGGCGCGCCGGCCGGTAAGGGGCTTTCCAGAAGCGCGAGACCAGCGCGCGCATCAGCAACTGCTGCGTCAGGCTCATGCGTGCGTGCGGCGGCATCTCGAACGCGCGCATCTCGAGCAGGCCGAGCCGCCCGGTCGGCCCGTCGGGCGAGTACAGCTTGTCGATGCAGAACTCGGCGCGATGGGTGTTGCCTGTCACGTCGATCAACAGGTTGCGCAGCGAGCGGTCGACCAGCCACGGCGGCACCTCGCCGACCTCCGCGGTGATGCGCTGCAGCTCGGCGAATGCGATCTCGATCTCGTAGACCGAATCGTTGCGCGCCTCGTCGACGCGCGGTGCCTGACTCGTCGGGCCGACGAACAGGCCCGAGAACAGGTAGCTCAGCGCCGGGTGGTTGTGCCAGTACCCGACCATGCTGGCGAGCAGGTCGGGCCGGCGCAGGAACGGCGAGTCGGCGACCGTCGCGCCGCCGAGCACGAAATGGTTGCCGCCGCCGGTGCCGGTGTGGCGGCCGTCGAGCATGAACTTCTCGGTCGACAGCCGTGTCTCGTGCGCACACGCGTACAGGTGCGTGGCCTGATCGACGAGCTCGCCCCAGCTGTGTGCCGGGTGCACGTTGACCTCGATCACTCCCGGGTCGGGCGTGACGCGCAACAGCGCCAGCCGCGGATCCTTCGGCGGCTCGTAGCCTTCGAGGATCACCGGCAACTGCATCTCGAGCGCGGTGTCTTCGACGGCGCAGACGAGCTCCAGATAGTCTTCGAGCGCGCTCGTCGGCGGCATGAAGATGTACAGGCGGCCGTCGCGCGGCTCGGCGCTGATCGCGGTGCGCGTGACGAAGGCTGCTGATTCGAAGCGCTGCGGCGCGCGCGCCGCGGGTGCAGTCTGGCTGCCGCCGCCCGCGAATCGCAGCCCCGGCTGCGGTGGCAGCGGCGCGAACGATTGGGTCTGATCCGTCGGATGGACCCACGGGAGATCGGTGTCCTTGGCCCAGGGCTGCGCATCGAGCGGCAGTCGATAGCCCATCGCCGAGTCACCCGGGACCAGATAGCAGCGCTCGCTGCGCAGATACCACGACCCGCTTTGCCAGCGTGGCGCGTCCGACGGGTTGCGCCCGACCGGCAGCACATGGCCGACGACCTTGTCGAGGCCTTGCGTGAAGACCTTGCGGATGCGGTCGCGCTCCAGCGGGTCGGCCAGGCGCGCATCGAACACGTCGACATTGCTCGGCAGCTTGCGCTCGCGCCACAGGTAGTACCAGGTGTCCTCGTAGGCCGGGAACACATACTGGCGGTCGAGCCCGAGGCGCCGGGCCACGCCGGCGAGGAAGCGGTGCGCATGCACTTCGGTCGCGCCGTAGTCCTTGTGCTCGCTCGCGAACAGCTCGGGGTGGCTCCAGACCGGCTCGCGGTCCTTGCGCCAGAACAGGTTCAGCGACCAGCGCGGCAACTGCTCGCCCGGGTACCACTTGCCCTGGCCGAAGTGCAGCAGGCCGCCCGCGCCGTACCTGGCACGCAGCTTGTCCATCAGGTCGGCGCTGAGCAGCCGCTTGGTCGGGCCCATCGCCTCGGTGTTCCACTCGGCGCCTTCGCGGTCGTCGACCGAGACGAAGGTCGGCTCGCCGCCCTGCGTCAGGCGCACGTCGTTGCCGCGCAGATCGTCGTCGACCTGGTGGCCGAGCCGGTCGATCGCGCTCCACTGGGCCTCGGTGTACGGCAGCGTCACACGCGGCGCTTCCCACACGCGCGTGACGCTCATCGAGTGCTCGAAGGTGGTTTCGCAGTCGTCGATCGCGCCACTCACCGGCGCCGCGGACGACGGCTCGGGCGAGCACGCGAGCGGGATGTGGCCTTCGCCGGCGAGCAGGCCCGAGGTCGGGTCCAGGCCGATCCAGCCGGCGCCGGGCAGGAAGACCTCGCACCAGGCATGCAGGTCGGTGAAATCGATTTCGGTGCCGCTCGGCCCGTCGAGCGATTTGACGTCGCTCTTGAGCTGGATCAGGTAGCCCGAGACGAAGCGCGCCGCGAGGCCGAGGTGGCGCAGCAGTTGCACCAGCAGCCAGCCGGTGTCGCGGCACGAGCCGCTCGCGTTGACAAGCGTCTGTTCGGGCGTCTGCACACCCGGCTCCATGCGCACCAGGTAGGCAATGTCGCGCTGCAGCCGCTGGTTCAGTGCGACGAGGAAGTTG
>JANMAW010000325.1:0-3740 GCA_031360005.1 Rhizobacter sp. | reverse complement strand
TCGCCGCGCAGCAGCGCATTCATCGTGCCGAGCAGGGCTTTGCCATCGGATGTGCGCGCGCCGGCGACGGCGCGGCCGGTGGCCGGGTCGATCACGTCGCCAATCGCGTTCACCGCGACGAGCGCGCCGACGGTGATGCCGGCGACCGTGACCGACGCACTGCCGATGCCGCCGCGCATCGCCCGGTCGATGCCGAAGAGCTTGCCGACCGTCGCGCCGGCGCCGGCGCCGACATTGCCCTCGGCGACCGGCTGCGTGCTGGCGGCCTCGCAGGCAGCGTAGCCCGAAGCCGCGTCGGGACGAATCGACGCATCGCCGAGCCACAGGTCGAACAGGATCGCCGCCGGAACGATCGGCACGCGGATTGGTGCGGCAGTAGACCCACGGCCCGGCAGCGGGCCGACCCGCAGGCCGAACCCGCGCTCATCGAGCCAGCGCATCACGCCACCCGCGGCGTCGAGCCCGAAGGCACTGCCGCCGGCCAGCAACACCGCGTGGACCTGCTCGACCGCGTTCAGCGGTGACAGCAGCTCGGTCTCGCGCGTGCCGGGCGCCGCGCCGCGCACATCGACGCCCGCGACCGCGCCATCCGGCGTCAGGATCACGGTGCAACCGGTCGGGCGGCGCGTGTCGGTGCAGTGGCCGACACGCAGGCCGAGCACGTCGGTGATCGAGCCGGCGCCGGTCACGGGCCGGCGCGCTTCGGGTGGGGCTTGGACATCAGCAGTGCGAATCAGGCGAAGACGCCTGCGGTGTCCTGCATCCGCGCCGACACCTCGCCGAGCTGGTGCAGCGAGTCGCCGTACATCATCTCCATCACCGTCAGGCGCTTGAAATAGTGGCTCGCGCTGTACTCGTCGGTCACGCCGATGCCGCCGTGCAACTGGATGCACTGCTGGCCGACGAAGCGCATCGATGTCCCGAGCTGCAGCTTGGCCTGCGCGATCGCGCGGCGCCGCGCCGGGGCCGGCTCGTTGAGCTTGAGGCTCGCGAAATAGCTCATCGATCGGGCGAGTTCGAGCTGCATCTTGACGTCGGCGATGCGATGACGCAGCGCCTGGAAGCTGCCGATCGCGACACCGAACTGCTTGCGCGTGTTCATGTACTCGACGGTGACGGCGAGCAGGGCCTCCATCGCGCCGACCGCCTCGGCGCAGAGCGCCGCGATGCCGATGTCGACCGCGTGCTCGAGCGCCGCGAAGGCAGCGCCGGCGGGCAGCAGTTCGATCGCGTCCGCGTCGGCCAGCGTGAGGTCGGCGGCGCAGGCCCCGTCCTGGGTCGGATAGCCGCGCACGCCGACGCCTTTCTCGCCCTTGGACACCATGAACAGCGCGACGCCCGCCGGGTCGTCCGCTGCGCCGCTGACGCGTGCCGGGACGATGAACGCCCCTGCGTGTGCACCGGCCGGAACGACGCTCTTCAGGCCCGACACCTGCCAGGTGCCGCCCACGTTCGTCGCGGTGGTCTCGACGTGCGCGAGGCGGTAACGCGCGGCGTGCTCCTGGTGTGCGAGGACGACGAGTTCCTTGCCTTCGGCGATGCCTTGCAGCCACAGCGCAGCGGACGGTGCATGGCCGGCATTCATCAGGCTGGTCGCCACCAGCGACACCGCGGCGAAAGGCTCCAGCACGATGCCGCGGCCGAGCTCCTCCATCACCACCATCGCGTCGACCGGGCCGAATCCCATGCCGCCCTGCGCCTCGGGTACATGCAGGCCGAGCAGGCCGAGATTGGCCAGATCCTTCCAGGCATCGCGGGAAAAGCCACCGGCGCCGACGATCTCGCGCCGGCGCTCGAAGGTGTAGGCCTTCGCCACCCATTTGCGCACCGTGTCGCGCAACATTTCCTGGTCGTCGCTGAAATCGAAGTCCATACCGTCACCCGAAATGAATCAGTCATCTGACAGGAACCCCTTCCCTCCCGGAGGGAAGGGGATGGGAAGGGAGCGATTCCGTCGTCTGCGCCGGCGCAGACGGACTCGGCTTCAGCCGAGCACCGTCTGCGCGACGATGTTCCTTTGAACTTCGTTGCTGCCGCCGTAGATCGTCGTCTTGCGCATGTTGAAGTAGGTGCCGGTCAGCGGCGCAGCATACGCGGCGCCTGCATAGTCGCCCTGCCAGCCGGCTTCCATCGCTTCCTTGACGTACGGCACCGCGGCCGGGCCGGCGGCGAGCATCATCAGCTCGCTGTAGCGCTGCTGGATTTCGCTGCCGCGGATCTTCAGCAGGCCGGCGACGTCGAGGCTCTGCTTGCCGCTGCTCCTGGAACTTTCGGCGCTCAGCACGCGCAGCACCATCATCTCGAGCGCAACGATGTCGACCTCGACCCTGGCGATCTCGTCGCGAAATCGCGTGTCCTCGTAGACCCCTTCGGCCTTCGCGATGCGCTTCAGCCGCTCGAGCTCGCGCTTCGCGCGGTTCACGTCGGCGATGTTGGTGCGCTCGTGCGCCAGCAGGTGCTTCGCATAGGTCCAGCCCTTGTTTTCTTCGCCGATGAGCTGGTCGGCCGGCACCTCGACGTTGTCGAACCAGACCTCGTTGACCTCATGCTCGCCGTCCATCGTGATGATCGGCCGCACCGTGACGCCGGGGCTCTTCATGTCGATCAGCAGGAAGCTGATGCCGGTCTGCGGCTTGCCTTCGTTGCTGGTGCGCACCAGGCAGAAGATCCAGTCGCCGTGCTGGCCGAGCGTGGTCCAGGTCTTCTGGCCATTGACGAGGTAGTAGTCGCCCTTGCGCTCGGCCTTGGTCTTCACCGACGCGAGGTCGGAGCCCGCGCCCGGCTCGCTGTAGCCCTGGCTCCACCAGACGTCGCCGCTCATGATGCCGGGCAGGAAGCGCTGCTGCTGCGCTGGTGTGCCGAACGCCATGATCACCGGCGCCACCATCACCGGGCCGAACGGAATCACGCGCGGCGCACCGGCCAGCGCGCATTCTTCTTCGAACAGGTGCTTCTGGATCGAGTTCCAGCCCGGGCCGCCGAACTGCTTCGGCCAGCCCCAGCCGTGCCAGCCCTGCTTGCCGAGGATGCGCGCCCAGCGCTGCAGATCGTCCTTGGACAGGCGCAGCGCGTTGTGCACCTTGTGGCTGATGTCCTTCGGCAGGCTTTCGCCGACCCAGGCACGAATCTGCTCGCGGAACGCCTGTTCTTCGGGGGTGAAATTGAGGTCCATCGCGGCTTGTCTCCCGGCTGTGCTGCTGGAGCGATCCAGCGGAGTGGTTTTAGCACGATCGTGCCAGTTGTCTCCGACTGCCGCAACCGCGGATCCGGCAGCCGCGTCAGAACCGCTTGCTGAGCGTCATCGTGTCGTTCTCGCGCTTCATCTGGAAGCGCGTCAGGAAGCTGTTGCCGAGCAGCACCTGCTCCATCGGCATCTGCCCGACCAGCGCATCGACGTTGTAGATCTGCACATCACCCACTCGCACCGAGTCGAGCGAGACGCGATAGACGACGATCTGCCCGTTCGCGGTGTTGCTGAGGCCACGCTGGCCTTTGTGGAAATCGATGCCGAGCCGATCGGCCTCGGCTGCGCCCATCGACACGTAGGTGGCGCCCGTGTCGACGAGGAAGCGCACCGCCTTGCCGTTGATCGCGCCGCCGGCGACAAAGTGACCGCCGGGGCCGGCCGACAGCACGATCTGCGACCCGCCGCCCGTGGCTTGCGCCGCGCCGAGGTTGGCGTGAGCGCCACCGAGGCTCAGCACATGTCGCTGGCCCTTGACCTCGACGACCGCTTCGCT
>JANMAW010000473.1:0-4012 GCA_031360005.1 Rhizobacter sp. | reverse complement strand
GCATCCAGCGGTCGGGTGGGTGCGCGCGGACACAGTTCCCACGGGTGCGCGTGTCGAAGACGTTCTTGTGCTTAAGGAGCGCGTCGCTGAATTGGAAGCGGACTTGAGTACCGCAACTACCAGCCCGGTCGCTGGCACAGAAGACCTCCTCCAAGGGGACGATGGCCATGAAATCCGCGTTAAGGTTGAAACCCAGTCGCACTATTGCGACGACGCGGTTTTGTATAGTTGGGATGAGATTTTTGCCGGTAAGCGAGGCCCCAAGGCCCTCTTGCCCGGTCACGACCAGATGAGCACGATCAGCTGATCGAGCGCGCCTGCGATGGTGTGCATCAAGCCGGTAATGCACATCATGGACAAGCAAGTCGTAAGGGCGCCGCGCCGGCGCCGAGAGCACAGCACGGAGTTCAAGCGCGACTTGGTCGCGCGCAGCCTGGAGCCCGGCGTGTCGGTGGCCGCCATCGCGATGGACAACGGCATCAACGCGAACCTGTTGTTCGGTTGGCGCCGCCGGCATCTGAACTCCCTTGCGCCGGTCGAACCTATACCTGCGCGTTCGCCCGCCGCAGTGCTGCTGCCGGTGTCCATCGAGGCCGGCCCACGCGAGGCTCACTGCGCCGCGCCTGCGCCACCGACGCGGTCCGGCAGCGGCACCATCGAGATCGAGATCGGCAACGCCCGAGTCCGGCTGCGCGGCCCGGTCGACGACGCCAACGTGCGCAGCGTCCTGCGCGCGCTGAGCGAGCTCGCATGATCGGCCTGCCGTCCAACACGCGCGTGTGGATCGTGGCCGGCCACACCGACATGAGGAAGGGCTTCGACGGCCTGGCCGCCATGGTGCAGACGGCGCTCGCCGAGAACCCGTTCTGCGGCCACGTCTTCGTCTTCCGCGGCCGGCGCGGCGACATCCTCAAGGTACTGTGGTTCGACGGCCAGGGCCTGATGCTGCTGGCCAAGCGATTGGAGCGCGGCCGCTTCGTGTGGCCGCAGGCCGACTCGGGCAGTGTCTCGCTCACGCCGGCGCAGCTGTCGATGCTGCTCGAAGGCATCGACTGGCGTATGCCGGTGCGAACGCATCGGCCCGAGCTCGCGGCCTGAACCACTGTATGAGTTTGCCTCCGGTGCGCCACCAATAGCCGGCATCGCCGAAGCTCGGCACAGTAGGTCTCTGTGCAGACCCCTTCCACGCCCCCTCACACCGTCGATGCGCTGCTACGCGTCATCGAGGTACGCGAGGCGGAAGTGGCGCTGCTCAAGCTGACGATCGACAAGCTCAAGCTGCAACTGCTGCGGCGGGTTCGCGCACAGTTCGGAGCCTCCAGCGAGCGGCTCGACGACCTTCAGATCGCCTTGATCGAAGGTGCACCACTGTATGAACTTCCGCCGGCCAAGCCGCCCGCGAAGGCCGACGCAGCAAACGCACCCGAAGTCGATCGCAAGTTGCCGGCACACTTGCCGCGCGAGGCGAAGGTCTACCGACCCGAGACCAGCGACGACCATCACGATGCGAAGGGTCAGACCTGCGGTTGCACGGCTTGCGGCGGCCGGCTTCGCCTGATCGGCCAGGATGTCTCGGAACAACTCGAGTACGTGCCGGCGCACTTCAAGGTCATCCGTCATGTTCGCCCGAAGCTCGCCTGCGTGGCGTGCGAGGCGATCTTCCAGGCACCCGCGCCGAGCCGGCCGATCGCGCGCGGCATCGCCGGCCCGGGGCTCATCGCACATGTGATGGTGTCCAAGTATTGCGACCACATCCCGCTGTACCGGCAAAGCGGCATCTACGCCCGCGACGGCGTGCAGATCGACCGCTCGACGATGGCCGGTTGGATCGACAACGGCGACGCACTGCTCGACCCGTTGGTGGCCGCGCTCGGCCGCTACACGCTGGCCGGCGCCAAGGTGCACGCCGACGACACGCCAGTGGGCGTGCTCGACCCCGGCCGCGGCCGAACCAAGACCGGGCGGCTGTGGGTCTACGTGCGCGACGATCGCCCGGCTGCAGCCAAGGACGCACCGGGGGTCTGGTTCCAATACTCGCCCGATCGCAAGGGCGAGCATCCGCAGAGGCATCTGTTGAAGTTCGGCGGCATCCTGCAGGCCGACGCCTACGGCGGCTGGGGCAAGCTCTACGCCAGCGGGCGCGTTCTGGAGGCCGCATGCTGGGCTCACGCGCGGCGACCGTGGTGGGATCTGCACCTGAGCCTGAGGCGCGCGCCCGGCACGATTGCCGAACAGGCACTGAAGCGCATTGCCGCGCTCTATGCGGTCGAAGCGGACATCCGGGGCCGGCCGCCCGACGAGCGACGACGCCAACGCCAGGCACGCGCCGGGCCGCTGCTGGAGGAACTGCACGCGTGGCTGAGCAGCATGGTCGGGCGCGTGTCGGCGAAGTCCGAGATCGCCGCTGCGATCGGCTACACGCTCACGCGCTGGCGGGCGTTGACGCGCTACCTCGACGATGGCCGCATCGAGATCGACAACAATGCCGCCGAACGCGCATTGCGCGGCGTCAGCCTGGGTCG
The DNA here is from genome assembly GCA_031360005.1 of Rhizobacter sp. GTDB lineage: Bacteria > Pseudomonadota > Gammaproteobacteria > Burkholderiales > Burkholderiaceae_C > LMDS01. The sequence goes on along the minus strand of JANMAW010000473.1, from coordinate 1,490 downwards.
CAAGAACTACCTCTTCATGGGCTCGGACGCGGGCGGCGAACGTGCCGCGGCGATCTACAGTCTGGTGGAGACGGCCAAGCTCAATGGGCTCGATCCTGAAGGCTACCTGCGCGAGGTGCTGACGCGCATTGCCGACCATCCGATCAACCGCATCGACGAGTTGCTGCCGTGGAACATCGGCGCACGCGCCGAAGACCAACGACAAGCAGCCTGAGCATGGCGACCAAGTTACAACGGATCAAGGCACCGGCAGCGATCCTTCAACTGCACATCGAACTGCGCGGCACCAAGCCCAAGGTCTGGCGCCGGGTGCTGGTGCCCGAGACGATCACGCTGGTCAAGCTGCACTTGGTGATCCAGGCCGCCTTCGGCTGGGGTCACTCGCACCTGCACGAGTTCATCGCCGGCGACGGCGAGCGCTATGGCACGCCCGATCCGATGTACGACGCCCCGGGCTCGATCACGAGCGAGAACACCCGGCTGACGACGGCGCTGCGCAAGGCGACGTTGAACTACGTCTACGACTTCGGTGACTACTGGGAGCACCGCATCAAGGTCGAGAAGACGCTTGCGTCAGTCCCGGGGTTGGACCTGCCGTTCTGCGTCGGCGGGGCCTGTGCCACGCCGCCCGAGGATTGCGGCGGCACACCGGGTTATGCGAAGTTCGTGCAGGCCATGGCGGACCCCGAAGACCCCGAGCACGACAACCTGGCCGAATGGATCGGCTCCGACACTTGGGATCCTGCGGCCTTCGACAGCATCGAGGCCAACGACCGGCTCGCCGGGATCAAGGTCTGAGCGCCAATGGTTCAGGTGACGAACAACATCGAGGTTCTGATCGACGAAGGCGGCGAGATCACGCTCGGGGCGCTGCCACCTCACGAGTGCGCGGCCACGGCCACCGATGGCAGCAACTGCCTCGCCATGCTCGTGCGTCGCGATGGCGAGAGCCTCAACGCTCTGCTGAAGCGCCTGGATAAGGCCATCGGCCTGGCTTGGTCAGATGACACGTTCATCGACGAAGTCAACTATGGTGAAAGCGACTTGCTGTAGTCGCCTCGCGGCTCCAACGTCAAGAGGGCCTTGAGGCCACGCTTACTTTTGCCGCTGTGGCGCCTGCCCTTCTAAACGAGGCAACCGATCACCAATTGCGGGCGTCGTTGCGAGAAACGATCTCGAAAGATGGGAAGGAAGTCTTCAACGCGGACTCCAAGAATGCGAGTTACGGACGCGCACTGAGGGTCAAGGCCGATGAAAGCGAGCTTGACACGTGCATTATTCAGTTCCGCGCGCTCGGCCTAATCAGGGAGAGTCAGCGTCGGAGAAGCGTTACAGACTCGGGCAAGTATTGGTCGCTGACTCCCTACGGGGATCACAAGCTCGTGCAACTGCGCGCAATGAAGAGGCGCGCTGAATAGAGAAACCGACCGTCAAAGCTGGTGACGAGCGGCCAAGTTGGACGCGATGGCGGGCCGACTTGCCTTCAGGGC
>JANMAW010000291.1:0-2194 GCA_031360005.1 Rhizobacter sp. | reverse complement strand
GCCGCGCGGGCGATCGATCGCAGCATCGACGCGTTCGAGGTACGCCGAACGTGTCGGTGCGCTGCGCTCGCGGATGCGCTGGGTGACTTCGACGACGACTTGCTTCATGGCAGACCCCTGCATGTAACCGCGTTGCCAATTGTTATGTAACTTGGTTACATCGTCAAATCATTCGAAAATCGGGCACGGCGGCGGCGCGGGCATTGGGGTGCGAGCCAGGCTTCCGCTCGTGCAAGTGACCGGTGCAGCGCGCGACCGATGCGACGACGAGCAACGCCGCAAGTGTGCGTTTTTCTCACTCTCGCGCCTGATTTCCGATCCTTCGCTCCGCCGAAGAAGCTTTCATTCTAGAGTGCGGGCATGAGCTCCTTCTATGCGCCGCTCCATGTGCGCGACCCGAGACCGATGCTTGACCGGACCATGCAAGATTGGGGTGGCGGGTCCGACCTCTGGGTGTTCGGTTATGCGTCGCTGATCTGGCGTCCGGAGTTCGACCCCGCCGAGCAGCGGCCCGCCGTGGTCCACGGCTGGCACCGGGCTCTGAAAATGCGTTCGCGCGTGAACCGTGGCACGCCGGAGTGCCCCGGACTGGTATTCGCGCTGGTGCGCGGCGGCTCGTGCCGCGGCGTGGCCTACCGCATCGAACGGCACCGCGCCGCCGCTGAACTCGAGCGCCTTTGGGCGCGCGAAATGCCCACCGGCGTGTACGACCCGAAATGGCTTTCATGCCGCACGTCGCAGGGCCCGGTGCCGGCGCTGGCGTTCACGCTCAGCCACGGCAGCCCGGCTCATACCGGCACGCTGCCCGACCCGCAGATGCTCGAGATCCTGCGCCGCGCCGCGGGCCGCTACGGCCGCACGCTGGACTACCTGCTCAAGACGGCTGCGTCACTGCGCGACTGCGGGATTCGCGATCGCGATGTCGAACGGCTCGTTGCGCTGGCGCGCCGGCACGATCTCGCCTGAGCGTCCAGCGCTCACCAGCGCGGCGCCGGAGCCGACGCCGTGATGCCGGCCTGGCGCACGCCCTCGAGGTCGGCCAGCGTGTCCACGTCGACCAGAACCCCGGGATCGTCGACCTCGAGCCCCAACGCCGGGTAGCGCGCGATCAGGCGGCGCGCACCCTCGTCGCCACCGAGCGCGACAAGCTCCGAATACAACTCGGCGGAGAACCCGACGGGATGGCCGCGCCGGCCCTTGTACTGCGGGTAGACCACGGCGTGGTGAGCGAGCTGTCGCGCGACTGCCTGCAACGTGACAGGCTGCACCTGCGGCATGTCGCCTGGCAGGATCAGCCAGCCGCTCGCATCGGGCCGCGCGGCGACGCCGACGCTGATCGAGTAGCCCATTCCCAGCCCCCGCTGACCGGCAGATCCGACCTCGGGCACCACGATCACATCGCGTGCGGCGACGCTGCCGCGGGCGATCTCGGCGAGGCCGTCGGTGGTGACGACGACGACATGGAGGTGGCTGGCGATCGCATGCCGCAAGGTGCTGCCGAGTACGGTCAGGCCCCCCAGGCTTTGGGCGAGCTTGTGGTCGGCTCCCCTGAATCGGGAGCCCTTTCCCGCCGCCAGCACGATCACCGCAGGCCGCGAAGTCATTCGATCGCCTCTGTCTGTTGGTTGGCCCACCAGCGGCCACGTCACTTGAGGACAGGGCCGTTCAGGTACCGAGAATGGAATCCGCCGGAGGATTGAGGTAGTGGTGGCTTTACCTAAGGCCTTCCCCGTACACAACTCGCGGGGATGAAGCGCCGCGCGCGCTCGCTTAAGGTCAGAACGGGCCACGCTGCGGGGCGCGACTCCTTCCTATACTCGACGCCATGGACGACCTTGCCCGCCTTCGCAGAAGCTACGAACGCGCCGAACTCGACGAGGCCGCGTCTGCACCGGACCCCTTCGAGCAATTCGGGCTGTGGCTGCAGCACGCGCTCGACGCGCAGCTGCCCGAGCCGAACGCGATGACCCTGGCCACCGTGGGTGCGAGCGGCCGCCCTTCGACACGGGTGGTGCTGATCAAGGGCTTCGACGTGAACGGACTTGTCTGGTACACCAACTACGACAGCCGCAAGGGCCACGAAATCGCGTCGAACCCATTCGCGGCATTGCAGTTCCACTGGGTCGAGCTGGAGCGCGTCGTGCGCGTCGAGGGACGCGTCGAGAAGATCTCCGAAGAAGCCTCGGACGCCTAC
>JANMAW010000233.1:0-1881 GCA_031360005.1 Rhizobacter sp. | reverse complement strand
GCAGACCTACGGCACAAGCTTCAACGCGGCGTTCTCGGGCGAGATCCGCGTGCCGGTCGACAAGATTCCGTTACCGCCGCTGGACGCGCGCAAGCTGATTGCGCGGCGTTGCGCGTTCGAGCTCCCGCTCGGGGGAGTGATCAACCTGGGCATCGGCGTGCCGGAAGTTCTGGGCGCCGTGGCCGCCGAGGAACGCGTGCTAGACCACCTGACGCTCACCACCGAGCCCGGCGTCATCGGTGGCATGCCGCAAGGCGGCGCGGACTTCGGCGCTGCGGTGAACACGCAGGCGCTGTTGCACCAGAACCAGCAGTTCGACTTCTACGACGGCGGTGGCCTCGATCTGGCCTGCCTCGGGATGGCAGAGATCGACCGTGCCGGCAATGTCAACGTGAGTCGATTCGGCCCCCGGCTTGCCGGTGCCGGCGGCTTCATCAACATCAGCCAGAACGCCCGTCGTCTGGTGTTCGCCGGGACCTTCACGACCGGCGGCCTGGCGATCGCGATCGAAGGCGGGCGGGTACGCATCGTCGCTGAAGGCAAGACCCGCAAGTTCGTCGAAGCAGTCGAGCAGATCACGTTCAGCGGACCGCTCGCCGTCGGAAAGGGCCAGTCGGTGCGCTACGTGACAGAGCGCTGCGTGTTCGAACTGCGCTCCGCGGGCATGCAATTGATCGAAGTGGCGCCCGGCATCGACATCGAACGCGACGTCCTCGCGCACATGGCTTTCGTTCCGGTGGTCAACGACGTGGCTGTCATGGATGCGCGTATCTACAGAGACATGCCGATGGGCTTGTCCGGCGTGCTTCTCGACCTCCAGCTTGCCGACCGGCTGAGCTACGACGCCGCGCGCAACACGCTGTTCGCCAACTTCGAAGGCATGACGATCCGCAGCACGGACGACATCGATGCGGTGCGCCGGGTCATCGACGCGCTGTGCCGCAAGGTCGGCCGCAAGGTGTCGCTGATCGTCAATTACGACGGATTCCATCTCGACGAATCATTCAGCGATGCCTACTTCGCGATGGTCGGCGAACTGCAGGCGAAGCACTACTCCACGGCCACGCGCTACACCACCAGCGCCTTCATGCGCGCGAAGCTCGGCGCCGCACTCGCCTTGAGACACTCGGACGCGCACGTTTTCGAGAACCACGCCGAGGCCGCCGAGTTCCTTCGCCTCCAAGGCCGGACGGTCGATCCGGTTCGTTGAGCGCACGACCGTCGGTTGGGACATCGCCGTGCGAAGGCCCCGCGACGCTCCACCGCAGCTCCCCTTGCCGGGGTGCTATCGACTGGCTGCGCGCGAACGGCCTGACGCGAACGTAGGACATCGACGACGCGCGAAAGCGCTCGCGAACGGCTGACTCGCGTGGCCTGAAGCGGCATGATCGATTGCATCGGCCTTGCTGGTCGAACGAGTACTCCACATGCGCAACCCCTGGACCACGAAGAATCCTTTCATGAGCCTCTGGCTAAGTTCCGCCAACAAGGTCATCGGATCGGCGCGCGGGCAGACGACCGCGGCGGCCAAGCGTCAGGTGGCATCGATCCAGTCCGAGGCCGCGAAGCAGGTGGTCGACTTCTGGAGCGGCAAGACGACAGCGCCGGTGGCGAAGACCAGGAAGCGTCGCTGAGCGTTGCCCAGGGACGCCGCGCGACGGCGCCGGCGACCGTCTCCCGTGCAGCGTCGCGCCCGGCTATTCGGCCTTGGCGCCCGACTCCTTCACGACCTTGGCCCATTTGGTGATCTCTTCGGCCTGGTAGCGCGCCAGCTCCTCGGGCGTCGAAATCCAGGGTTCGAGCCCGAGGCTCCTGAGCTTGTCGGCGACATCCGGGAGCTTGAACACGCGCTGCAGCTCGGCGTTGATGCGCATCACCACG
>JANMAW010000211.1:0-15488 GCA_031360005.1 Rhizobacter sp. | reverse complement strand
TTGGGAATGCGCAGGGTCAGCACACCGTCCTTCAGGTTGGCCTCGATGCGCGCCGTGTCGAGTTCGCGGCTCAGCGTGAAGGTGCGGCGATAACGCGGCACACGCACTTCTGCGTACACCGCCTCCAGGCCGTCGGGGGTGAGCGGCTGCACACCGCCTTCGATCAGGAGGGCATCCCCCTCGATCTTTAGCTCGAGTTGGTCCTTCGGCACGCCGGGCATGTCGGCGAGCACCGTGATGCCGGAGGCATCCTCGAACACATCGACGGCCGGCAGCACGGCGCGTTGCTGTTCCTGCTCGGCGCCGGTGCGGGTCACTTGGTTGTTGTCGCTCATGATGGGTTCTCCTTTGGTGTAAGGCGCGTCACTGCACTGTGATGCGCTTCGGTTCGGACGATTCGCGGCGGGCGACGCTCACCTGGAGCACACCGTCGCGGTAGCTCGCGTTCACATGCGCGGGATCGACGTCGTCGGGCAGCGAAATCGCGCGGGTGAAGTTGCCGGTGCCGCGCTCGCGGGTGTACACGTAGACCTTGGGATCGTCGGCCGGGATGCCCGACGCGCGCTCGCCAGAGATGCGCAGCACGCCGCGGTCGAGAGTCACCTCGATCTTCGAGGGATCCAGGCCGGGTGCGAACGCATAGATCTCCACGCTGGAAGGCGTGCGGCCGACATTGACCGCCGGGACCGTGCCCGGCGCGACCGAGCGGATGCTGCTCGGCAGACCCGTGACGCCGAACACGTCATCGAGTTCACGACGCAACCGCTCGAACTGACCGAACAGGCTATTCGGATGGTTCAGGATCGTTTCGTACATGGTGTGTGTCCTCCGATTCAGTGGTTGACACCGGCAGGAGACCAGGACCAGCCGGCTCGATTCCCGAACTAGGGATCGGAAAAGCGGTTTCAAGGGGGGTGGGCGGCGGTTTCCGGGCGGGTACCGGAGATGCGCAGCGCATGCGCAGCGAACGTATTTTGCTTGTTGCTTGTTTATTTTGTCTGATACGATCATATTTCGACAATATCAGACGCTCCGCATGCCTCAGAAGCCTAAAACCGACGAAGCTTGGGCAGCGCTACGCGCTGAGATCACCGAGGCTTTCTCCCCTGGAGCGCCGGTACAAGAGCGGGATTTGTTTTCCGGGCGGGCATCCCAAATCGCTTCTTTGGAAGACGCCGTGAACCAACGTGGTCGACATGCCATCGTCTACGGCGAGCGGGGGGTGGGCAAGACTTCGCTGGCGAACGTCCTTCCGCTCGTTATGCACAGGCCCAACAAGCAATTGATCTACGTGCGCGTCAACGCAGACCCGACCGATACCTTCGCCTCGTTGTGGAAGAAGGTCTTCAAGCGGATGACCTACGAAACGTCCACGCCCCAAGGGCCAGTCTCGAAGAAGCTTTCTGAGGACTTCGGCGCGGACCTTGCCCCGGATGACGTTCAGTTGGTGTTGTCCGAGTTCTCGAACAACCACATACCAATAGTCGTTCTCGATGAGTTCGATCGCATCAAAGACAAGACGACCACCCATCTTGTCGCGGACACAATCAAAGCGCTGTCGGACTATTCAGTGAACGCCACTGTCGTGGTTGTCGGCGTGGCCGAAGATGTGTCGACGCTGATCCAAGGGCATGAGTCGATCACGCGAAGCCTCATACAAATCAAGATGCCCCGCATGTCAACGGAGGAACTGAAGCAGCTCATTCTGACCCGCTACACGCGGTGTGGCATCGCTACCGACTCTGACGCCGTGTGGAAGATCGTTTTTCTATCGCGAGGTCTTCCTTACTACGCCCATCTGCTGGGCATGCACGCCGCGCGCTACGCAATTGAACATCGGCGAGTCGTGGTCAAGCACGAGGACGTAGACAAGGCCTTAGAAGGGGCGATCACCGAGCTAGATCAAACGATTAAAGAAAAGTATGTAACGGCGGTGCGGAGTCAACGCGCAGAAGACACGCTCTATGCACCTGTCTTGCTCGCGTGCGCGTTCGCGGCGACGGACGAGCTTGGCAGATTTCAGCAATCGGCTGTCGCTGCTCCGCTGAACCGGATCATCGCAGGCAAAAACTATCAAGCGTCAACGTTCGCTCTGCACATGAATGCGTTCACGGAACATGAGCGCGGGTGCGTGCTTCAACGGTTCGGCACCGCGCGAAACTACAGGTACAGGTTCGCCGATCCGATGATGCAACCCTACGTGATTCTCAAAGGACTAAACGAGGGACGCTTGACCGACGATGTGGCTGAAATCTTCTCTACTAAGCCTCAGATGGAGATGCCTTTTCCCAGTGGGCTGTAGCTTTGGGTTCAACGCGGCATCGCGCTCGCAAACTGGCGGCTAATGCGGCACCGGGACGCTGACCGGGCGGTCATGCGGTGCAGTTGGGCATCTTCCGTCACTGGATAGAACCGCAACGCCCCCGGACTGCCGCACGGCGGACCGGCGATCCCGTTTGCCGATGGCATGAAAGCTGGTGCGACGGATCGATGTTTTGTCGGGAGAACGGAAGAGAAGTGCCGGCTTCACCCCCTTCCTTTCGCAGGGAGTTTTCGCGCTATCGCGAAACAATCCAGATACGCCGTGCGCGAGCCGTTGCGTGAGTAACAGGACCGCACTAAGAACGCCGCAGTCCGCGTGCCGGCCACATCGAGATCGCCATGAAAATGATCGGTGACGTCAACTGTGAGGGCTCGGACGAGATGGCGAACCCACCGACAGAGACGGGCGATGGCTGGCTGAAGCTGCGGCTTCGGCCGATGGCGCCGGAATACGCAGCAGCGGAACGCGCCACTTCGCCGCCGCTCGAGCGAACGGCGGCGGTATCGCGTCACCCTCACGACGGGGCCTTACCCCCACAGAGCCTGACGGGCTTCGATTGGCTCGAAACGATCGCCGACAAGATGCTCGTCGCCAACGAAAAGACCGTTGACCGACATCGTGCGACCGAGTTTGCCGATTTCTCACTCGATCGGCCGGCCTCCACCGTCCTCGGCCAAGTGGTGCTGGGGTACTCGCCGATGATCGATCGACGCTATGCGGTCATTGCAACCCGGCTCACGGTGGTTCCAATACGCGCCAACGCTGCGCTGGACGCCGGCGCACTGATGCGCGCGGTGGCCGAAGTGTGGCCCGAGCACGGCGGGGCGGTGTCGCTGAACGTCAGCTCCGAGACACTTCTGACCGATCTGCTGCGAACCAAGCCAACCAAGAATGTGATGATCGAGGTGCCGTCCTTCATGGCCTCGCTTCCTGAAAACGTCGACGCGCTGCTCGAACTGGCGGCTCGCGGCAATATTCTGCTGCTCAAGGGCCGGCCGCGGAGCGAGTTGCCGCGCGAGGTGCTTCGGTGCTTCAAGTGGTCGATCATCGACCTGGACGATGATTTGCGCGTCGGCAAGGCCGCGCCATTGCCAGGCGTTGCCCGGACCATCCCGCATGTCCAGGCGGGCGTGAGGACGATGGCGCAACTCCATGAATGTTTCGAGCGCGGCGCGGCCGCAGTGATCGGCTGGCCGATCGATGACCCGGACACGGCCCCTTTGAAAGCGCGTCCCGACCTGCAGGTCGTGCTCGAAATGATCAGCCGCATCGATGATGACGAGCCGATCGAAGCGATCGAGCACACCCTGATGCGTGACCTGGTTCTTGCGTTCGAACTGCTGCGTCACATCAGCGCGACCTCGTCGAGCCTGCTCGTCGAGACCGGTTCGTTCCGCCACGCCATCATGATGATCGGCTACCCGCAACTGAGGCGCTGGATGGCCGGTCAGCTGGCCAACGCGGGCGACGACAACCGCCTCAAGGCGGCGAATTTTGCCGCGCTTCACCGCGGCTTGTTGATGCGCCAGCTCGTTCCGAACCCAAGCGACTCGGAGCAGCGCCGCGAGCTGTTCATGTGCGGCGTTCTTTCTGTACTCGACCGGACATTCGCCAAGCCGGTGGGTGAGTTGCTGACGCCGCTGGAGGTGCCGCAGCGCGTGCGGCAGGCGCTGGTGGACGGGGGCGGCCCGTTTTTCCCGATGCTTGAACTGGTGCGTGCGCTCGAGTCCGAGGCACCGCACAATATTCGCATTGCCGCCGATGCGCTGTTCCTGGAGCCACTCGAAATCAATCGCGCTCTGCTGCGCACGTTGGTTCTTGCGTCGACATTCCATTGAACGGTCGGCAAGATCACTCCGAGACCGACCGCGATGTCTTTCTTCAAAACGCTGTTCACTCTCATCGCCGTTCTCAGTCTTGCGACGAACGCCTACCTCGCAAACAAGGCATGGGGTGATGGAGACAGGGCGCGCCTGCGCACGATCACGACGGATGAGCCGATCGTGATGCGCACCGAGGGTGGCCGCCTCGAGGTCTCGTCCATCAGGTCACCGGAGCGATTCGAAGCTGCGCAGGACCACACGATTCTGGGGGTGGGGGTTGGAAAAACCGTCAGTCGCATCCGGGTTCCCGCTGTCTTTCGTTACCACATCGACCTGGCGCCGGAATGGAAGATCCTGCTGCGGGACAAGACCTTCATCGTCGTCGCACCCGCGGTGAAGCCGACGCTGCCCGTCGCGATCGACACCGCCCGTCTCGAAGCGGAGTCTTCGGGAGGCTGGTCGATCTTCACCGGCCCGGCTCTGGTGGACCAGCTGCAGCGGTCCATCACCCAGGCACTGGCGACGAAGGCGGTCTCGCCGACCTATGTTCAGTTCCAGCGCGAGGCGGCACGCAAGACCGTCACGGAATTCGTCGCAAAGTGGCTCATCACCCAGGAGCGTTGGAAGTCCGCCTCCGCGTACCCGATACGCGTGTTCTTCTCGGACGAGCCGATCCAGGCCCTTGGAAGCATCCCGCCGCCATTTGTCGGGGAGCTCTAGCAACGACGCCGAGCCTTTTCTGACGTGCCTCTGGAGCGTCGCGATCGAAAGCTCGACGCTGCCAGCGAAGTGAAGGGCATCGCATGCCGGCTAAGATAGCTTTCTCGCCATGGATGCACGTCGTTTCCGCACTGTCTCGCAGAGCCGCCTTGTCTGGCTGCTGTGGCTCGCGCTGCTGCTTCCGATCGCGCAGGTCGCCGCGACCTGGCACGCGTTGTCGCACACGGCTGCGGCCGTCGACGCGGGCGAGAAAGCAACCGACAGCCGGGCGCTGCACCATACTCACTGCGACCTGTGCCTGACCGCGGCCGCCATCAGCGGCGGCGCGCCGCTCCGCGAGTCGCACGCGTGGGCGCGGCCGGCGGCCCGCGACGAGATGCCGCAAGCCGCTGTCGGCGGCGTGCGGCTGGCGGCGCATTCGTGGATCTACCGCAGCCGCGCTCCCCCGTTCGCTCCAACCTGATCGTTCGCCGTGGCGCTCGACCCGCATCACCAGCGGGCGGGCGCTGATCACGTCCTTGTCTGGAGCGAAACCCCCATGCACAAGCTGTTGCCGGCGAGCGTTGCGCTCGCCCTGGCCATGCCGATCGGCGCCATCGCCGACACCCCTTCCGATGTCAGCGCGCTTCGACAGGAGATCGACGCGCTGCGCACCGCCTACGAGGCGCGACTGCAGGCGCTCGAGCAGCGCGTCAAGGCGGCCGAGGCCGCCGCTGCGAAGCCCGCCCTTCCGACGCCGATGACCGCAGCTCTCGCGCCGGCCGCGGTGCCCGTGTCGGGCGAGCCGGCCGCGCCGGTTGGCGCCTCGTCGACAGGAGCTGCCAACGCCTTCAATCCCTCGATGTCGCTGATCCTCTCGGGCATCTATACCCGCACGTCGAAGGACCCGGCGAACTACGCAATCAGCGGCTTCCAGCTGCCCGTGGGCGCGGAGGTCGGTCCCGGCACGCGCGGGTTCAGCCTCGCCGAATCCGAGCTCGCAGTTGCTGCCAGCATCGATCCCTGGCTGCGCGGCGATGCCTTCATCGCATTGCATCCCGACGACACGGTCTCGGTCGAGGAGGCCTACCTCCAGACCACCTCGCTCGGCAACGGCTTGTCGTTGAAGGCAGGCCGCTTCTTCTCGGGGGTCGGCTATCTGAACCCGCGGCACGCCCATACCTGGGACTTCGCCGACAACCCGCTCGCTTACCAGGCCTTGCTCGGTACGCAATACAGCGACGACGGCGTGCAACTGAGCTGGCTCCCACCCACCGACCAGTACATCGAGCTGGGCACCGAACTGGGCCGCGGCCGCAGCTTTCCCGGCAGCAACACGGGGCGCAATGGCGCCGGAATGACTGCGTTGACCGCCCACACCGGCGGGGATATCGGCGACAGCCAGAGCTGGCGCGCCGGAGTGTCGGTTCTGAATGCGAAGGCGAGCGACTTGAGCCTGCTGGCGACGAACGCAGCGGGCGCGCCGGTGACCAACGCCTTCAGCGGCAGCACGCGCGTCTGGGTCGTCGACGCGATCTGGAAATGGGCGCCCAACGGCAACGCCACGCGCACCAGCTTCAAGCTGCAGGGCGAGTTCCTGCATAGCACACGCAGCGGCAACCTCGTCTACGACGTCGGCAACGCCGACAGCGCCGGCGCCTACCGCGCGGTGCAATCGGGTTGGTACCTGCAAGGCGTCTACCAGTTCATGCCGCGCTGGCGCGTCGGAGTGCGCACCGAGCGGCTCGACCCCGGCACGCCCGACTACGGGTTGAACGCGGCCTCGTTAGCCGAGAGCGCGTACCGGCCACGCAAGAACACGCTGATGCTCGACTTCAACCCGAGCGAGTTTTCGCGCCTGCGACTGCAGTTCGCCCAGGACCGCTCGCGCGAGGGGCTGGTCGACAACCAGCTTTTCCTGCAGTACCAGATGAGCCTCGGCGCGCACGGCGCGCACCGCTACTGAACTGTCTCGATTCAAGGAGTATTCGATGATGAATCGCAATAACGTGTTCGCATGGCTCGCGGCGCCGTTGGTGCTGCTCGCCTTTCCCGCGCATGCCGCACTCCGTGTCTTCGCCTGCGAGCCTGAGTGGGGCGCGCTGACGCAGGAGCTCGGAGGCAGCCTGGTCGACGTGTCGGTCGCCACGAGCGCGCTGCAGGACCCACACCAGATCCAGGCCAAGCCGAGCCTGATCGCGCGCGCACGCAACGCCGACCTCGTCGTCTGCACCGGTGCCGAACTGGAGATCGGCTGGCTGCCGGTGTTGCTGCAGCAGTCGGGCAATGCGAAGGTGCAGCCCGGCCAGCCCGGCAACTTCGCGGCTGCGGACTACGTGCGCAAGCTCGACGTGCCGAGCCAGCTCGACCGATCGCAGGGCGACGTGCACGCCGCCGGCAACCCCCACATCCAGGTCGACCCGCGCAACATTGCGCAGGTGGCCGTCGCGCTCGGCGCCCGGTTGCAGCAGGTGGACCCGGCGCATGCAGGCCAGTACGCCAAAGGCCAGGCCGACTTCGCACTGCGCTGGCAGCAGGCTATCGCGCGCTGGACCGCGCAAGCCGCGCCGCTGAGGGAGGTGCCGGTGGTCTCGCAGCACAAGGCCTTCGTCTACCTCTACGACTGGCTCGGCCTGAAGGAAGTCGCGGTGCTTGAGCCCAAGCCCGGCGTCGAACCCAGCGCGTCGCACCTTCAGCAGGTGCTGGCCACGCTGAAGGGTGCGCCAGCGCGCATGGTGCTGTATGCGGCCTACCAGGATCCGCGCCCGTCCGAGTGGCTCGGCAAGAACGCCGGCATCCCGATGGTGAAGGTTCCGTTCACCGTCGGCGGCACCGACGGCGCGAAGGACTTGTTCGGCCTGTTCGACGACACGCTGGCGCGCCTGCTCGCCGCGGCGGCGAAGCCATGAACTGGAGCGCGCTCGACTGGGGCATCCTCGGCCCGGCGCTGCTCGCCGGGCTGCTGGTGCTCGCCACGCATGTTCCGCTGGGCTCGCAGGTGCTCGACCGCGGCATCGTCTTCATCGATCTGGCGATCGCGCAAATCGCCGGACTCGGTGTGATCGCCGCCGATGCGCTGGGCATGCCCGAAGGGGGCATCGCGGTGCAGCTTTCCGCGGTGTCGGCGGCATTGCTCGGCGCGTGGCTGCTGACCTGGACCGAACGGCGTGCGCCACAGCAGCAGGAGGCGCTGATCGGCGTGATGTTCATCCTTGCGGCCTGCGCCGGGATCCTGCTGCTGGCGGGCAACCCGCATGGCGGCGAGCATTTGAAGAATCTGCTGGTCGGGCAGATCCTGTGGGTCAACACGTCACAGCTGCTGTGGCTGGCGGGGCTGTCGGTGCTGCTGCGGGCGGCGATGTGGCTGGGATGGGTCGAGCGCCTCGGCCGGTTCGGGTTCTACGCCGCGTTTGCGCTCGCCGTCACCGCGTCGGTGCAGCTCGTGGGGGTTTACCTCGTGTTCTCCAGCCTCATCATCCCGGCGCTCGGCACGCGCGTGCATCGCGGGCCGCGGCGCCACGCACTCGCCTACGGCATCGGGGCGCTCGGCTATGCACTCGGTCTGGCGCTCTCGGCGGTATTCGATCTTCCGTCAGGGGCAGTGATCGTCTGGGCCCTGGCGGCATGCGCCTTGGTCGGGGCCGTGGCGATCCGCCCCGAAGCCCCACGGCCGTGAGGCCGCGACATGAGCTGGTCAGCCCCGCTCCCCGGTGATGTAGTGCTCGAGCTGCTGGATGATGAATTTCTGCTCGGAGATGATGTCTTTCACCAAGTCTCCGATGGAGATGAGGCCGACCAGCTTGCTGCCGTCCATGACCGGCAGGTGGCGCAGCCGGTTTTCGGTCATCAACACCATGCATTCCTCGGTGGTCTGGTCGAGGCGCACGTACATCACCGCCGACGTCATGATCTCGCGCACCGGCGTCTCCCTGGACGACCGTGCCATCAGAGCGATCTTCCGCGCGTAGTCGCGTTCGGTGATGATGCCGGCGACTTTGGCGCCTTCCATCACAAGCAGTGCGCCGATGTTCTTGTCCGCCATCAGCTTGACGGCGTCGAACACCGAGGCAGCGGGCGTGATGGTGTGGACGGACTGGTGAGCTTTTGACTTGAGAAGCTCGGCGGCTGTTTTCATGGAGGGTCTCCTTAGTGACCAGGACCAAGAGCCGGCAAGGTAGTCAGCGAGGGACCTCGACAGGGCACTCCCGTCGTGAGGCGATTGGCCATGGTATTCCTTGCGTCACATCGACGGCGCAGTGACTTCCGTCCGGCGGCTCAGCCGGGTTCGCTGTCCTCGAGCAATGAGAACTGCACGGCCAGGATCTCCTTGGTCGACACGACACCGCCAGCGTCCTTTTCGACCAGGATGAGTTGTTGCGCGTCCGCCGCGCCGGCAGGGACCATCATTCTGCCGCCTGGCTTCAGCTGGTTGATCAGCGCGGGCGGAATCAGCCCGGGAGCCGCCGTGACGATCACCTTGTCGAACGGCGCCCGTTCGGGCCATCCGCGCCAGCCGTTGCCGATCCTGATCTCGACGTTGGCATGACCTCGTTGTGCCAGCCGGCGCCTCGCCTGCACGGCCAATGCCTCGATGCGCTCGATGCTGTAGACCTGCCGTGCCAGCTGCGCCAGGATCGCCGTCTGGTAGCCCAGCCCGGTGCCGATCTCGAGGACGATGTCGGTCGGGCGCAGGTCGAGCAGGTCGGTCATGACGGCGACGATGAACGGCTGCGAGATCGTCTTGCCGCAGCCGATCGGCAACGGCGCGTCGTCGTAGGCGCAGTGTCGAAGTTCGAGCGGCACGAACTCGTGGCGCGGTTCCCTGGCCATCGCGTCCATGACCCGCCGGTCCAGCACGGCCTTGCCCAGACGCGCGCTCGCATCGATCGTCCTGGCGGCGATCTGCGCGAGCATGCGTTGGCGCAGGTGCGGGAAATCCGGTGCGTTCATCGTGCAGTGGCTGGAAGCGGCACGTGCGCACCCATGCTACGCCTCCGCCCGAGTCACCGGCCGGCCCGGTGGCGGGCGATCCGGCGCGGCAAGGAGCAAACTGGGAATTCGAGTACGCTGGCGACTCGTCACCGGTGCGCTGCGAAACTTGGTGCAAGTTGCATGAAAAGTTCCGCGGGCCGATGAGCGCCGCGCGGCATGGCCATTTCGGCAGGGCGCCACTGCATTGAACCTCTCGGCGCCCTCACATTGGAGGCTTTCATGGACGAAGAGACATTCAACCTCAGCATTCGCAAGTTCCTGAAGATGGTCGGCGTAGGCTCGCAACGCGAAATCGAACAGGCTGTGGCGAGAGCGATTGCGACCAGGGCCATCGCGGGTACCGAAACGCTGGCGGCGACCATCACCGTCGAAATCGCGTCACTGCAATTCCACGTCAAGTTCGACGGTGACATCAGACTGCAATAGCGTTCGACGCGCCCTCGGAGCCGCCTCGGACAACGCCGGCCGCGATTCAGCCTGCGAGGCGTCGCGGCGGACTTGACGGCGCCGCGGAGCGCGTGTCCGCGGCGAAGTCGACGGCATCGAAACCGTTGTCGACCCAACGCCTGCCGTGCGCAAAAGCCTGGTGTGCTGCGGCGGTCGGGTTTTCGAACGGCGGCGTCGGCACAGTGATCGGAATCTCGACGGTCATCGACGCGGTCGCACCGTAAATGACGAGCCGGGGCGCGAACGCGCCGGCACCCAGACGCTCGGGCGAGCACTGGAATTCGAAGCCGCGGTACTGCGCGAAATAGGTTGGTTCCATGTCGGATCGCTGGATTGCGGAGGGTCCACCGCCATTGCTGGTTCGTTCGCCTGCGGATGATATGCAATGCTGAGCCGATCGTACGCCAGAAGCAACCCGCACATCGGGGGCCATCGGCGCCGGCGGGGCGGCGCGAGGCTCGCCTGCAGCCTTCGCCCCCCACGGTTTGCACGGATCCCGAAGTTCATCGCTCGGCGATGTAATGCTGCGTCGTCACCGGCTCACCGGCAACAAGAAACGCCCGCACGCGCAATTCCTGATCGTGATCGGCGACGGTCGCGCGTGCGCGCTGGTGCAGGTAATCGGCCCACGACGTGACGAGGAAGCGCTCGACGTAGCGCGACGGATCGCCGAGGTCGCGGTACAGCCGCCAGAGCGTCGCGCCGTCGCGCCGGCGCGGCGCGCGAAGCTGGCTGACGGCGTCGACGAACGCCGCAATGTCATCCGGGCGCACCTTGTAGCCGATTTCGACTGCCACCGGCCCGGCTTCGGGGGCCGGCTCGTTGGCGACGAACAGTTCTTCCCACGGGGCGACCTGCGTGACCTCGGTCGCTTCGCCCATGCGAAGCGGGAACGGCCGTGCCAGCAACAAGCCGGCGGCCATGCAGACGGCGGCGGTGCACAGCGCGGTCGCCAGGCCGGCGATGCTCGAAATGGCGCCCCAGAACGCCGAGCCGATCGCGAACGATCCCAGCGCGCACAGCGTGTGCATGGCCGTCGCCCGGGCGCGCACCCATTGCGGCGCACTCGTCTGGGTCGCGGTATTGAAGGTCGACATCACGGCCATCCACGCGGCACCGCCGAGCATCAGTGCGGCGTAGACCACGATGCGCGAGTGCGAAAACGCCGCCAGCACCATCACGAACGCGAACACCACGCAGCCACCCTTGACCAGCCGCTCGAGCCCGGCGCGCGCGCGCAGGCGACCGATCACCAGTCCGGCAGCGACCGCGCCAGTGCCCAGGCAGGCCATCAGCAGGCCGAAGCCGGCGGCGCCGAGCCCGAGCTGGCGCTGGCCGATCACCGGCAAGAGCGCCCACAGCGCCGAGCCGGTGCCGCTGTACGCCACCGTGCGAACCAGTTGCGCAAGGATGATTTCGGAATGCCGCGCGAACCGCAGCGCGCTGACGATGCCACCCCACAGACGCTCCGCCGGCAACCGCGACGGCGGGTGCGGACGCGGCGGCCAGCGCCGGATACCCTGCATCATCGTCAGCGTGCTGGCCAGCGTGACGATGAAGATCCAGGCCGCACCGAACTGCGCGAACACGACACCGGCCAGCGCCGGGCCGACTGCGCGCGCCGCGTTGTAGGCGATCGCCACCGCGGTGATCGCCTGCGGCAGTTCGGCGCGTGGCACCGAATCGCCGACCGCGGAATTCCAGGCCGGTGACAGCACGGCCGTGCAGGAGCCCGCGACGAAGATGAAGAAAAGCAGTGTTCCTGCGCCCGCGACCCCCGCCCACACCAGTGCCGCGAGCACCCCTGCGGTGACTGCCTGCACGATCAGCGCAGTCACGATCAGGCGGCGCCGATCGGTCGTGTCGGCCAGGACGCCCGCCGGCAGCGCGAGCAGAAACATCGGCAGGAACACGGCCGTCTGCACCAGTGCCGCGAGGAACGACGAGCCCGTCAGTTCCACCATCATCCAGGCCGCCGCCATCGTCTGCATTGCGTTGCCGACGAAATAGACGCCGCCGCTTTGCCACAGGCCACGGAACGGCGCATGGCGCAGCGTGCTCCAGATGGAATTCGTAGGCGCGGGCGCGGTGTTCATCGTCAGGCTGGATTGTCCACGCCGGCACGGGCGCACGTTTGCCTGACGACATTCGTAGGCGCATTCCGACAGCCAAATCCGCACGCGATGACTGGATCGGTCGCATACGCTGCGTAGCATGGCTCCTATGAATGCGCCCGCCAGATTTCTCGTCTTGCTCGACGGCATGCCGCGTGCGTTGCTGTTCGATGGCGACCAGCGTTTTCTGGGCGAGGTCATCGAAGACGACGGCTTCATCGTCGACAGCCTGCTGCTCAGCGCCAAGGCGTGCCCGGTCCCGGGTGCCGAGATGCTCGACGCGATCGTGCCGCCGCCGGCGCCGCAGTGCCCCATGCGGTGCTTCGAACTCTGCTGAGCGCGAATCGAATCGACAACCATGGCCACCGCTTCGCGAATCCTGTGGAAGGGCGCCATCAGCTTCGGGCTGGTGCACATTCCGGTGAGCCTGCACACCGCGACCACCGACCACCGCATCGACTTCGACTGGCTCGACAGGCGCAGCATGGACCCGGTGGGTTACAAGCGCATCAACAAGAAAACGGGCAAGGAGATCACGAAGGACGACATCGTCAAAGGTGTCGCGCTCGAAGACGGAAACTATGTCGTGCTGAGTGACGAGGATATCGAGGCCGCCTACCCGAAGGCGACTCAATCGATCGACATCGAGGCATTCGTGTCGGCGTCTGAGATCCCGTTCGTGTACCTGGATCGTCCGTACTACCTGGCGCCGATCGGCAAGGGCGACAAGGTGTACGCGCTGCTGCGCGAGACGCTGCTGAAGACGCAGCGCGTCGGCTTGGCCCGTGTGGTGATCCAGACGAAGCAGCACCTCGCGGCGCTGGTGCCTGTCGGGCCTGCACTGGTACTCAACCTGTTGCGCTGGGGCAGCGACATCCGGCCCTGGACTGACCTGAAGCTGCCGGCCGCAGGCAGCAAGGCCGCTGGCCTCAGTGAACGCGAACTGGCGATGGCCGACCAGCTTGTTCAGGACATGACCACGTCCTTCGATCCCGACCAGTTCCGCGATTCGTTCCACGACGAGGTGATGGCACTGGTGCATCGGAAGGCCAAGGCTGGCGACACCGAATCGGTGGTGCGGCCGGTGGTGCCCGAAGCGCAGGGCCGGACGGCGGACGTCATCGACCTCACCGAGTTGCTCAAGCGCAGCCTGAAGGGCAGGCCGGAACGCGGCGACGCTTCGGCGGCGGCGAAGAAGCCCGGGGCGAAGCCCGGCTCCGCGCGTACCGCGGCAGCGCGAAAAACGCGTGCCGCCTGAGCGCCTTCAGTCCACGTCCTTCACTGGTTTCCCAACGACAATTCCATGCCGCCCCCTCGTCCACGGGCCGATGCCAACAAGAGTCGCGCTTTCGCGCGGCGGGTGCGCGGCGTCGATTGGCGACGTGAGCGCGGCCACGAGTCGTGGATTGCGTCCGCATCGACGCGCCCAGGCTTGGCGCGTGGCGATGAAAGCCCGGCGATCCAGACGCGCACGGTCTGCGGGGTGAGGGCGTCCGGCCCCGTCGATGATCGCGCGCCGGATGCGCCGGATGTTCCACCGCCCGCGCCGCCTGCACCCGATGACAAGCCGCCACCGGTTCGCGATCCACGGCGTCGGCAGACTCCCGACCCGGTGCGCGAGCCGCCGACCGACACGCCCCCGATGGCCGTGATGGCCCGGCGAACCGAGGCTTGGCAGCAGCCTCGACGATTCGCCTCGTCAAGCGTCTGCCGAAAGGAGTCGTGATGCCACGAAACGCATGGACCGCGAAGCGCGAGCGCCAGTACGAGCACATCAAGGACGGCCTGCTCGAACGCGGCAAGGGAGAAAAACTCGCCGAGGAGATCGCCGCGCGCACCGTCAACAAGGAACGGGCCCAGCATGGCGAGGCCAAACAGGCGAGTGCGTCGTCGATCGACGACATGCCGGCAGGCCGCCGCGGCGGCCTGCGCTCGCATCGGGGTTCAGCGGGACGCACGCTGGAGCAACTTCGCAACGAGGCCAGGCAACGTGGCGTCACGGGCCGATCGCGGATGAACAAGGCGCAGCTCGAGCAGGCGTTGCGGCGCTGAGCGGAGCGGGCGCGCCGACCGCCGGGAAATGTGCCGATGCTGCTCCCCCGCATGGCGACCGCGCGGATGGGGCCGACCCCGCGCCGCCAGGCCGGCTTGACCGTCGGCGAGCGTGAGTTCCTCGCGTTCCTGGATGCGTCGGGGTAAACCCCGCGGGCAAAGCCCGCAATGGCGCGCCGGTTCGAACTAGACTTTACTGACCGGTCGGTCGACTCTGTTGTCGGCCTCGATCCCACGCGCGCGGAATGCCGTGAACCTGGGCACTGGAGATCCCGAATGTCAGAGCCGCTGGTGCTGACCGCCCAAGTCGGAGCGGTCCGCACGATCACACTGAACCGCCCGAAGGCGCTCAACAGTTTCAACGCGCCAGTGCACGAGGCGCTCGCCGCCGCATTGAGCGCGGCCGAGGGCGACGCGAGCGTGCGCTGCCTCGTGCTCACCGGCGCCGGGCGTGCCTTCTGCGCCGGTCAGGATCTGACGGACCCGGCCGTCGCGCCCGCGACGACGCCGGGCGCACCGCCCACCGACGTCAGCGACGTGATCGAACGCTTCTACAAGCCGCTGGCGCTGCGTCTGCGCGCGATGCCGGTGCCGGTGATCGCCGCGGTCAACGGCGTCGCGGCCGGCGCGGGGGCGAGCCTGGCGCTGGGCTGCGACATCGTGATCGCCGCGCGCTCGGCGAGCTTCATCCAGGCCTTTTCGAAGATCGGTCTGCTGCCGGACGCGGGCGGCACCTGGTTGCTGCCGCGCCTGGTCGGCCGCGCGAATGCGCTGGCCCTCGCGATGACCGGCGACAAGCTCGGCGCCGAGCAGGCGCAGCAGATGGGGCTGATCTGGAAGTGCGTCGACGATGCCGTCTTCGCCGCCGAGATCGGCGCAACTGCGGCGCGCCTGGCTGCGATGCCGGTAAAGGCGCTGGTGGCCACGCGCGCCGCGATCGACGCCGCGATGTACCTGAGCTACGCCGATGCGCTGAGCCATGAAGGCGCGTGGCAACGCACGCTGAGTGCATCGCCTGACTACCTCGAAGGCGTGGCG
>JANMAW010000157.1:0-1922 GCA_031360005.1 Rhizobacter sp. | reverse complement strand
GCCGCCGAGCATGATCTCTTCGCTGAGTTGCTTAGCTTCGGATTCGACCATCAGCACGGCGGCCTCGGTGCCGGCGACGATCAAGTCCATCTGCGACTCGAGCAGCTGCGTCTTGCCCGGGTTCAGCACGTACTGGCCGTTGATGTAGCCGACGCGCGCGGCGCCGACCGGCCCGTTGAACGGGATGCCCGAGATCGCCAGCGCGGCGCTCGAGCCGATCAGCGCGGCAATGTCGGCCGAGACTTCCGGGTTCAGCGACAGCACGTGGATCACGACCTGGACTTCGTTGTAGAAGCCTTCCGGGAACAGCGGGCGCAGCGGGCGGTCGATCAGGCGCGAGGTCAGGGTCTCGAGTTCGCTCGGGCGGCCTTCGCGCTTGAAGAAGCTGCCGGGGATCTTGCCGGCGGCGTAGGTCTTCTCGATGTAGTCGACCGTGAGCGGGAAAAAGTCCTGGCCCGGCTTCGGGTTCTTGGCGGCGACCACGGTCGCGAGCACCACGGTGTCTTCGATGTTGACGATCACGGCGCCGCCGGCCTGGCGCGAGATTTCACCGGTCTCCAGGACGACGGTGTGTTGACCCCATTGGAAGGTCTTGGTGACTTTGTTGAACATGCTCATGCGTATCGCTCCAGTGGTGGGGCACGTCGGGGCGGGGATGCCATTCCAAAGGTGCTCCGGTGTGGGTCGGAACATCGGTGGAATGACACAGCGTCGCCGCGCGGCTCCAAAAAACGAAAAGCCTGTGCTGGCGAATTCCAGACAGGCTCTGTCTTGCTCGTTCGCCGCTTACTTGCGCAGACCCAGTTTCTGGATCAGCGCGGTGTAGCGCTCGGCGTCACGGTCTTTCAGGTAGGCCAGCAGGCTCTTGCGCTGGTTCACCATCTTCAGCAGGCCACGGCGACCGTGGTGATCCTTCAGATGGGTCTTGAAGTGCGGCGTCAGGTCGTTGATGCGCGCCGTCAGGATCGCGACCTGGACTTCCGGGGATCCGGTGTCGTGGGCGCTGCGCGCGTTGGCCTTCACGATCTCGGCCTTGTCGATGGTGGCGTTGGACATTTCTCGCTCGTTTCCAGTTGAATGAAACCGAGCCACCCTGCACTGCAGGCCATGCCACGGTTTCGATTGCACCCGGGCCAAGGTTCGGCCCGGGATCCACTTGCGCTCACCGGTGAAACCGACCGGCGGCGTGCCTTGCGCTCGTGCCCGACAGCACCCTGCCGAACGCGAAAACCCGCGGATTATAGCCCGAGGAAGCCGCGCAGCCGCTCGACCCCGAGGCTCAGACGCTGCGGGTCGCGCGACGCGAAGCACCAGCGCAGCCAGCCCTCGGCCTCGGGGCCGAACGCGGCGCCCGGCGCCAGCCCCAGGCCGGCCTCGGTCACGAGCTGCTTGGCGAACGCGAGCGAATCGTCGCGGCCCTCGACGCGGAAGAACGCGTACATCCCGCCCGCGGGGCTCGCGACCTGCACGCCCGGCAGCGCCGCGAGTTGCGGCAGCAGCGTGTCGCGGCAGTGGCGCAGGCGCGCGACCAGGCCGGGCACGAAGTCGGCCGCGCCGGCCAGCGCCGCCAGCCCGGCGCGCTGCACGAACACCGGCGCGCACGAGGTGTTGAACTCGATCAGCGTGCCCATCGCCGGCACCAGCGCCGGCGGCAGCACCAGCCAGCCCAGGCGCCAGCCGGTCATCAGGAAGCTCTTCGAGAAGCTGTGCGCGACCACGAGCCGGTCGTCGGGCTCGGCGATGTCCAAGAAGCTCGGCGCGCAGCGTGCGCCGCCCGCGAAGTAGATGCGCTCGTAGACCTCGTCGGCGACGATCCAGGTGCCGGGGCGCCGGCAATGCGCGAGGATCGCTTGCTGCTCGGCCCGGCTCAGCGTCCTGCCGGTCGGTTTGTTCGGCGCGTTGATCAGCAGCACGCTGGTGTT
>JANMAW010000140.1:0-13391 GCA_031360005.1 Rhizobacter sp. | reverse complement strand
CAGCCGGGCTGTCGGCGACGCTGATCCCGGTGTTGATGGGTTACCTGATCCGCGGGCGCATTCCTGCCGAGAAGAGCAACCCGCTGAACCGCCTGTTGATCGCGGCCTACCGGCCGCTGCTGAACGCCGTGCTGCGCGCACCGAAGACGACGCTGGTGGTCGGCGCCGTGGCCTTGGTGCTGAGCCTGTGGCCGCTGCAGCACATCGGTGGCGAGTTCATGCCCCGTCTTGACGAGGGCGACCTGCTCTACATGCCGTCGGCCTTGCCGGGCCTGTCGGCGGGCAAGGCGGCCGAGTTGCTGCAACAGACAGATCGGCTCATCAAGACCGTGCCCGAGGTCGCCAGCGTTTACGGCAAGGCCGGCCGCGCCGAGACGGCGACCGATCCGGCGCCGATGGAGATGTTCGAGACGACGATCCAGTTCAAGCCGAAGAGCCAGTGGCGCGCTGGCATGACGCAGGACAAGCTGGTCGAAGAGCTCGACCGCATCGTCAAGGTGCCGGGTGTCGCCAACATCTGGGTGCCGCCGATCCGCAACCGCATCGACATGCTGGCCACTGGCATCAAGAGCCCTGTCGGCGTCAAGGTGGCCGGCACCGACCTGGCCGTGATCGACCGCGTCACCGGTGAAATCGAAAGGGCGCTGAAGGACGTGCCGGGTGTCAGCAGCGCGCTGGCCGAGCGCTTGACGGGCGGTCGCTACGTGGACGTCACGATCAACCGCGACGCTGCCGCGCGATTCGGCATGAACATCGCCGACGTGCAGTCGGTCATCACCTCGGCGGTGGGCGGCGACAACATCGGCGAGACGGTCGAAGGACTGCAGCGCTTCCCGATCAACCTGCGCTACCCGCGCGAGATTCGAGATTCCCTGGAGAAGCTGCGCGTGCTGCCGATCGTCACCGAGAAGGGCGCCCGGCTGGTGCTCTCTGATGTGGCCGACATCCGCATCACCGACGGGCCTCCGATGCTGCGCAGCGAGAACGCGCGGCTGTCGGGCTGGGTCTACGTGGACATTCGAGGCCGTGACCTGAAGTCGGCGGTGCAGGCGATGCAGCGTGTGGTGGCCGAGAAAGTGGCGCTGCCGGCGGGTTACTCGATCTCCTGGTCGGGGCAGTTCGAGTTCCTGGAGCGTGCGACCGCGAAGCTGAAGGTGGTGGTGCCTTTCACGCTGCTGATCATCTTCGTGCTGCTGTACCTGACCTTCAAGCGCTTCGACGAGACGCTGCTGATCATGGCGACGCTGCCGTTCGCGCTGGTCGGCGGCATCTGGTTGCTGTACCTGCTGAGCTACAACCTGTCGGTCGCGGGCGCGGTCGGTTTCATCGCACTGGCGGGTGTGTCGGCCGAGTTCGGCGTGATCATGTTGCTGTACCTGAAGCAGGCGTGGGACGTCCGCGTCATCCAGGGCACCACGAGCACGGCCGACCTGCTCGATGCGATCCGCGAAGGCGCGGTGCTTCGCGTTCGGCCGAAGGCGATGACGGTGGCCGTGATCCTCGCCGGCCTGTTCCCGATCATGTGGGGCACCGGCACCGGCTCGGAAGTGATGCAACGCATCGCCGCGCCGATGGTCGGCGGGATGATCACCGCGCCCTTGCTGTCGATGTTCGTGATCCCGGCGGCGTACCTGCTGATGCGGCAGAAGCGCGAGCGCAAGGCAAGGCGCTTCGCGCTCCGGAGGAGGCAGCGTGCCACGGCCTGAACGCTTCCGAAGCTGGTGCGCCTTCGCTGGCGCGAGCTATGCCGGTCTCGGGCGGAATGCCCTGTGCGCTCTGCGACATCGCCGCGGCGTCGGGTCCGAATGAGTTCACCGGCGAGGGCAAGGAGTCCGAGCCGTTGAGCTGGTGCCTGGACGGTAGAGCGGTGCCTACCTTAGTTTAGTGCGAAGGCAGCGTGCCGACGGGAACCAACTGCGCGTCGTTGTTGGATCAACGCGCTCGTCGCTCGGGCGGGTCAGTGGCCAGGCTTGAGCGTGCCGTGCTCGGTGATGGTTTTCCAGACGGCATTGTTCTTCATCATGACCTTGCTGCCATCCTTCGCTTGCATGACCCTGCCGTCCTTCATTTTGACGCGATTGCCTGCGGCGTCCAGGTGAACCATGGTTCCCTTTTTCTCGATGATGATCTTGCCGCCATCCGTCAGTTCGATCGTCTGGTCCGTTGCCGGATCGGCGGCAACTGCCGCCCCCGCGAATGCAAGCAAGAGGAGAGGAAGTGTCAGTTTCCGCATGATGGTTCCTTCAGGTAAGTCTCGTTGATCGATGCTGTAGCGAGATCAAACGCAGCAGCAAGGCCGTCTGATCGCGTCTGGTTGAAAGTAGGCTGGCGCAGCCGCGCTGTCTGTGCGGCAGCGTACGGAGCGGCACTGCGGTTCGTCGAATACCGCCCCGCGGCGGTAATTGCACGTCGCGGCGGCAACAGTCGACGGGAGCGCGGGCATCAGTACGTGCTGGCAAAGCCTGGATCGACCTCGCAGGTCATCTCACCGATCCTTATTCTTTCCTTATGCGAACCAAATCAACAAATACGCAGATTTGATGCGCCGGACCCTAAGGTTCGGAGTTCAAGGAATGCCTGGCGAGGGATGTATGGACTTTCTGTTTCTGGGTGCGGCCGCAGTCATGGCTCTTGCCATGTTTGGCCTGGTACTGGCTTGTGACAAGTTGGGGGCGCGCAAATGACCTGGCTGTATTGGCTCGGCGGTGCGGCCTCCGTCGGCTTGCTCGTGTACCTCGTCTGCGCGTTGTTCAACGCCGAGGAATTCTGATGACCTCGCAAGCCTGGATTCAGCTTTCGACGTTCCTGGTCGTGCTGGTGTTGCTGGCCTGGCCGATGGGCACCTGGCTTGCAGCGGTGGCCGAGGGTCGCCTGCCGCGCTGGCTTGCACCGGTGCGTCGTCTCGAGTCCGGCCTTTATCGGGTCGCCGGCGTCGAGGCAGACGCGAGCATGGGCTGGAAGCACTACGCGCTCGCGCTGGTCGCATTCAACGTGCTCGGCGTGATCGTCGTCTACGCGCTGCAGCGCCTGCAGGGCGTGCTGCCGCTCAACCCGCAGGGGATGGCTGCGGTCAGCCCCGACTCGTCGTTCAACACCGCGTTCAGTTTCGTCACCAACACGAACTGGCAGGGCTACGCCGGCGAGGCGACGATGAGCTACCTGACGCAGATGCTCGGGCTGACGGTCCAGAACTTCTTCTCCGCCGCCACCGGCATCGCGGTCGTCGTCGCGCTGATCCGCGGTTTCGTCGCGCGCTCCTCGGGTGTGATCGGCAACGCATGGACCGATCTGACCCGCATCACGCTCTACGTGCTGCTGCCGTTGTCGCTGGTGTTCGCCGTCTTTCTCGTCGGCCAGGGCGTTATTCAGAACTTCGATGCTTACAAGGATGTGACGACGCTGGAAGTCAACGCGTACCAGATCGCCAGGAACGGCCCGGATGGTCAACCGCTCAAGGACGCCAACGGAAGCCCGGTGATGGAGGACGCGAAGACTTCCACGCAGCAAATCGCGATGGGCCCGGTCGCGTCGCAAGAGGCGATCAAGATGCTCGGAACGAACGGTGGCGGCTTCTTCAATGCGAACTCGGCGCACCCGTACGAGAACCCGACGCCGCTCTCCAACTTCCTGCAGATGCTGTCGATCTTCCTGATCCCGGCCGGTCTCGTGTTCATGTTCGGCTGCATGGTCGGCGACATGCGCCAGGGCTGGGCGGTGCTCGCTGCGATGACGGTGCTGTTCGTCGTTTCGGTGCTGATCGTGACGCCTGCGGAGCAGGTCGGCAATCCTCAGCTTGCTGCCCTGGGCGTCGACCAGACGCAATCGGCATTGCAGCCGGGCGGCAACATGGAGGGCAAGGAGGCGCGCTTCGGCATCAGTGCAACGACCCTGTTCGCAGCGATCACCACGGCCGCCTCCTGCGGTGCAGTGAACGGCATGCACGACTCGTTCATGCCGCTGGGCGGTGCCGTTCCGCTGGTGCTGATGCAGCTCGGCGAGGTGGTGTTTGGTGGTACCGGCACCGGGCTGTACGGCATGCTGATCTTCGCGATCCTGGCGGTCTTCATCGCCGGGCTGATGATCGGCCGCACGCCGGAATATCTGGGCAAGAAGATCGAAGCCTTCGACATGAAGATGTCCTCGATCGCGATTCTGGTCACGCCGATTCTGGTGCTTGCCGGCACAGCGCTGGCGCTCTCGTTCGACGCCGGCAAAGCCGGCATCGCCAACCCGGGCGCGCACGGTTTCTCCGAGATCCTCTACGCGCTCAGTTCGGCTGCCAACAACAACGGCAGCGCCTTCGCCGGCCTTTCCGCGAACACGCCGTTCTACAACTCGCTGCTCGCGGTGGCCATGTGGTTCGGTCGTTTCGGCGTGATCGTTCCGGTGCTCGCGATCGCCGGCAACCTGGCGCTGAAGAAGCGCCTGGCGGTGACGGCCGGCACGCTGCCCACCCACGGCCCGCTGTTCGTCGTGCTGTTGATCGGCTCGGTGCTGCTGGTAGGGCTGCTCAACTATGTGCCCGCACTGGCGCTCGGTCCGGTGGCCGAGCACTTCATGGTGTGGTCTGCCACGTGATCGCCCGCACCTCCTTCCACAAGTCATCATTGATGAGTACTACCAGGTCTTTCTCTCTGCTCGACCCCGTGCTGGTGACACCCGCGATCGGCTCGGCGTTCAGGAAGCTGAGCCCGAGCGTGCAGTGGCGCAATCCGGTGATGTTCGTCGTCTACATCGGCAGCATCATCACGACCATCCTCTGGGTCCAGGCGCTCGCAGGCGACGGTGAGGCTCCAGCCGGCTTCGTCCTCGCCATCGCGCTGTGGCTCTGGTTCACCGTGCTGTTCGCCAACTTCGCCGAGGCGTTGGCAGAGGGCCGCAGCAAGGCTCAGGCAGCGTCGCTGCGAGGCATGAAACGCAAGGTCATCGGCAAGAAGCTGCAGCAGCCCAGGCACGGCTCGTCGTGGATCCCGATGTCGACCGACGAACTCCGCAAGGGAGTGGTCGTGCTGGTGGAGACCGGCGACGTGATCCCGCTCGACGGCGAAGTGATCGAAGGTGTCGCCTCGGTCGACGAGAGCGCGATCACCGGCGAATCGGCGCCGGTGATACGCGAATCCGGTGGCGATTTTTCGTCGGTCACCGGCGGCACGCGCGTACTGTCGGACTGGCTGGTCGTGCGCATCGGCGTGAACCCGGGTGAATCGTTCGTCGATCGGATGATCGCGATGGTCGAAGGCGCCAAGCGCCAGAAGACGCCGAACGAGATCGCGCTGAACATTCTGCTGGTCGCGCTGACCATCGTCTTCCTGGTTGTCGTGGTGACGTTGCTGCCGATGTCGCTTTTCAGCGTCGACACCGCCAACGCCGGATCGGCCGTGACGATCACGACGCTGATTGCGCTGCTGGTGTGCCTGATCCCGACGACGATCGGCGCGCTGCTGTCGGCGATCGGCGTGGCCGGCATGAGCCGCATGATGCAGGCCAATGTGATCGCCACCTCGGGCCGCGCCGTCGAGGCGGCGGGCGACGTCGACGTGTTGCTGATGGACAAGACCGGCACGATCACGCTCGGCAACCGCCAGGCCTCGGCCTTCATCCCGGCCATCGGCATCAGCGAACAGACGCTGGCCGACGCGGCGCAACTGGCGTCGCTGGCAGACGAGACGCCCGAGGGGCGCAGCATCGTCGTGCTCGCGAAGCAGAAGTTCAACCTGCGCGAGCGCGAGATGGCGAACCTCGGCGCGACTTTCATCCCGTTCACGGCGCAGACCCGCATGAGCGGTGTCGATCTGGCCGGCGACGGCAAGACGCGCCAGGTGCGCAAGGGCGCCGGTGACGCGATCCGAAAGCGTGTGGAATCGCTCGGCACGACCTGGCCCCCGGAAGTGCTGAAGGCCACGGAAGATGTCGCGCGCCGCGGCAGCACGCCGCTGGTGGTGGCCGACGGCGGCCGCGTGCTCGGCGTGGTGGAACTCAAGGACATCGTCAAGGGCGGCATCAAGGAGCGCTTCGCCGAGCTGCGCCGCATGGGCATCAAGACCATCATGATCACCGGCGACAACAAGCTCACCGCAGCAGCCATCGCGGCCGAGGCCGGAGTCGACGACTTCCTCGCCGAAGCCACGCCGGAAGCCAAGCTCAAGCTGATCCGCGAGTACCAGAGCGAAGGTCGGCTGGTGGCGATGACCGGCGATGGCACCAACGATGCCCCGGCGCTGGCGCAGGCCGACGTCGCGGTGGCGATGAACACCGGCACGCAGGCCGCGAAAGAGGCCGGCAACATGGTCGACCTCGATTCGAACCCGACCAAGCTGCTAGAGATCGTCGAGACCGGCAAGCAACTCCTGATGACGCGCGGCTCGCTCACGACCTTCTCGATCGCCAACGACGTGGCGAAGTACTTCGCGATCATCCCGGCCGCGTTCGCGACCACCTACCCGCAGCTCAAGGCCCTCGACGTGATGGGCCTGCACAGCCCGTCGTCGGCGATCCTGGCGGCGGTGATCTTCAACGCGATCATCATCATCTTCCTGATCCCGCTGGCGCTGAAGGGCGTCAAGTACCGTGCGATCGGCGCCGCGGCGCTGCTGCGTCGCAATGTGCTGGTCTACGGGTTGGGCGGGCTGATCGTGCCGTTCATCGGCATCAAGCTGATCGACATGCTGCTCGCGGCCGTGCACCTCGTCTGAGGCTCGCGCAGACGACCTCTCTACAAAGGCATCATCATGACTTCCATCGTTCGCCCGGCCCTCGTGCTGTTCACCGCATTGACCGTGATCACCGGCATGGCGTATCCGCTGGCTGTGACCGGCATCGCCAAGGCGATGTTTCCGGCCCAGGCTTCCGGCAGCCTGATCGAGAAAGACGGCGAGGCCGTCGGCTCCGTGCTGATCGGCCAGAACTTCACGGACCCGAAGAATTTCTGGGGCCGTCCTTCCGCCACGGCGCCGATGGCCAACAACGCGGCCATGTCGAGCGGCTCCAATCAGGGGCCGCTCAACCCGGCGCTGATCGATGCGGTCAAGGGACGAATTGCAGCACTCAAGGCCGCGGACCCGAAGAATGAACAGCGCATCCCGGTTGACCTCGTCACCGCATCGGCCAGCGGCCTCGATCCGCACATCAGCGTCGCTGCTGCGAACTACCAGGCCGGTCGCGTAGCGCGCGCACGCGGGGTGGCGTTGACTCATATTCAGTCGCTGATCGACATGAACACCGAAGGCCAGTTGCTGGGTTTTATCGGAGAGCCCTGCGTGAACGTGCTCAAGCTCAATCTTGCCGTTGCCGGACTGAGACGTTGACGCTTCCGGGCGATTGCTGCAAGCCGTTCTGATGCGTGAACTGCCCGCGGTCGCGACGCGGCATGTCAGCGTCGCAGGACTCGGCACAATGTTCCTATGCTGATCCGTTCTGCGGCCTATGAAGATGCCACGGCGTTTGGCGGAGTCTGGGTCATGAAGTTCGAAGTCAGGCCCGAACTCAAGAGGTGCTGGGGCTACCCGGCGACGCTGGCCGTGATCGCGAGTGCCTGCAGCCTTGTCTGGTGGCGGTTCAAGCGCTCGGGGTGGTTTTAGGCCGTGGACGATACCCGGCCGGACCCCGACGAACTGCTGCTGCAGTTGCGCGACCAGGAGGCTCGCTCGGCGCGCGGGCGCTTGCGCATCTACTTCGGGTCGTCCGCGGGTGTCGGAAAAACGTACGCGATGTTGTCTGCCGGTCGCAAGCTGAAGGCCGACGGGCGCGACGTCGTTGCGGGCGTGATCGAGACCCACGGGCGGGCCGAGACCGCTGCGCTGATCGAGGGGTTGCGGGTCATGCCTCCAGCGCAAGTCGCGTCACGCGGGCGCGTCTTGCCTGAGTTCGACCTCGACGGCGCGCTGAAGCTGCGCCCTGCGTTGGTTCTGGTCGACGAACTGGCGCACAGCAATGTGGCCGGCTCACGCCACCCGAAGCGCTGGCAGGACGTGGAGGAACTGCTCGACGCCGGCATCGACGTCTACACCACCTTGAATGTCCAGCATCTGGAAAGCCTGAACGACGTGGTTGGCGGCATCACCGGCATCCGTGTGCATGAGACCTTGCCCGATACCTTCTTCGATCGGGCCGACGAGGTGGTGCTGGTCGACACGCCTGCGGAGGAACTGATCGGCCGCCTGAAGGCGGGCAAGGTCTACCTGCCTGCGCAGGCAGAGCGTGCATCGCGCAACTTCTTCCGCAAGGGCAACCTGATGGCCCTGCGGGAACTGGCGCTGCGCCGAACCGCGGATCGCGTCGAGGATGACGTGCAAGCCTACCGGGTCAACGAGTCGATCAAGCCGGTGTGGAAAACCGAAGCCGCATTGCTGTGTTGCATCGGTCCACGCGATGGCACCGACCACGTGGTGCGCAGCGCCGCGCGCCTGGCGCAACAACTCACGGTCGCGTGGCATGCCGTGTACGTCGAGACGCCGGCATTGCAGCGTCTCGGCAACGCCCAGCGCGAACGCATCCTGCAAACCGTCAAGCTGGCCGAAGAGCTCGGCGCGACCACCGCGGTGCTGTCGGCGCAGGACGTGCCGAACGCGCTGGTGGAACACGCGCGTCACCACAACTTGTCGAAGCTGCTGATGGGCCACAACAAGCCGCGAGGTTGGTGGCAGCGCGAGACGCTGGGGAGCCGGCTCGCGCAACTCGCGCCCGAGTTCGATCTCATCGAGGTCGGAGTCGGCCAGCGCACCGAGGTCGCAACTCCGCAACGCGCTGACCGGGACGAGCCGCCCAGCGAGTTCACGGCGCGTGGGCGGATCGGCTACCTGTGGGCGGCCGCGATCTGCGGGATCACGACGCTGGTGGCGACGCCGCTTCAGCCGATCTTCGATCTTGCAAACATCGTGATGCTGTTCCTGCTCGCGGTCGTCGTCGTCGCGGTGCGCTTCGGTCGTGGGCCGGCGGTGCTGGCGGCATTCCTGAATGTCGCCGCGTTCGACTTCTTTTTCGTGCCGCCAAGGATGTCGTTCGCGGTTTCGGACGTGCAGTACCTGCTGACGTTCGCGGTGATGCTGGTGGTGGGCTTGATCACCGGCCAGCTCACGGCCGGGCTGCGCTATCAGGCGCGGGTGGCGACGCACCGCGAGGCCAGGTCGCGTGCGCTGTTCGAAGTGGCGCGTGACCTTTCGAGCGTGTTGCTGACGGAGCAATGCGTCGAGATCGCCGAAAAAGCAATCGCGCGAGAATTCCATGGCCGGGCGCATGTGTTCCTGCTCGATCTTCAGGATCGTCTGCAGATGCCGCAATCGGCGCCGACCGACCTCTCCCTTGACATCGGCACTGCGAAATGGGCGCTCGACCACGACGAGCGGGCCGGGCTGGGAACCGACACGCTGCCAGGCAGCGCCTGGCTTTACCTTCCGCTGAAGGCGCCGATGCGCACGCGCGGTGTGCTCGCTCTGCAACCGGAGCAAGCACGTCTGCTTCTGGTTCCGGAGCAACGCCGCCAGCTCGAAACCTTCGCGGTGCTGTCGGCGATCGCGTTGGAGCGGGTTCACTATGTGGACGTCGCACAGCATGCGACGGTGCAGATGGAGTCCGAGCGGTTGCGCAATTCCCTGCTCTCGGCACTGTCGCACGACCTTCGCACGCCATTGGCGGCCTTGTACGGCTTGTCCGACATGCTCGTCAACTGCGTGCCGTCGCTGCCGCAGCAGCCGCGCGAGACCGCTCAGGCCATCAGCAAGGAAGCCAGGCGCATGAATGCGATGGTCAACAATCTGCTGGACATGGCGCGGCTCCAAAGCGGTACGGTTCGGCTGAATCGCCAGTGGCAACCCATAGAAGAAGTGGTCGGCAGCGCGCTGCAATCGGTGGGCCCGGCGCTGGTCGGACATCCGGTGCTGACGGACCTCGAGCCGGACCTCCCTTTGGTGGAAATCGACGCCGTGCTGATCGAGCGCGTTCTGGCCAATCTGCTCGAGAACGCCGCGAAGTACACGCCGGCCGGCAGCACCGTGACGATTTCCGCGCGCATCGAAGCGCCAAATCTGCTGGTCAGTGTGACCGATGACGGACCCGGTCTGCCCGAGGGACGCGAGGAGGCGCTGTTCGAGAAGTTCACGCGGGGGGAGAGGGAGTCGGCGGTGTCCGGGGTCGGTCTCGGACTCGCCATTTGCCGGGCCATCGTCGAAGCGCATGAAGGCCGAATCTGGGTCGAGCCCGCCAACGCTGCCGGGCCGCATCGGGGCGCCCGGTTCAGTTTCGTGTTGCCGCTCGGCATTCCGCCTTCGATGCCTGCCCCAGAAGGCGACGGCCCGGCACCCGCGAGAGCACGATGAGTGAACCCACTGCCACCGTGCTGATCGTCGAGGACGAGCCACAGATACGTCGCTTCGTTCGAAGCGCGCTTGAGGCTCAGCATGTGCAGGTGTTCGAGGCAGCCACCGTCGCTCAAGGTTTGATCGACGCCGGTACGCGTCGCCCCGATCTGATCATTCTGGACCTTGGCCTTCCGGACGGCGACGGCGTTGCCTACCTTCGAGACTTGCGCACCTGGTCCAAGGTGGCAGTCATCGTGTTGTCTGCGCGAACCGGCGAGGCCGACAAGATCGCCGCACTCGATGCCGGGGCCGACGACTACCTGACCAAGCCGTTTGGAGTCGGCGAACTGATGGCGCGCGTTCGCGCCGCGTTGCGCCGCGGGCAGAAGCCCTCGGATTCGGCGAGCTCGGTCTTCAGCTTCGGCGACGTCGTCGTGGACCTGGCAGCACGGCGGGTCCAGAAAGCCGGCGCCATCGTTCATCTCACGCCGATCGAGTACAGACTCCTCGGCGTGCTGATTGCCAATGCCGGCAGGGTGCTGACACACCGCAACCTGCTGCGCGAAGTGTGGGGCCCGGCGCATTCGGAGCGAACGCACTACCTGCGCGTCTATATGGGCCAGTTGAGGCAGAAGCTGGAGGCGGACGCCGCGCGGCCGAGACATATCGTTACCGAGACCGGTATCGGATATCGACTGCTGGTCGAGCCGGAGCACTGATCCGCATCGTTCGGCATCACTGCAGAATCGTCGCGGAGCGCGGCGGTGTGTTCACCGCGTCATCGGCCTGATCCGATCAGATGTGAAGCCAGGCCAGCACGCCCAGCACCACGCCGACGCCACTGAGTGCGAACACGGCCTTCTCCAGCCGATTGCTTTTGGTCAGTAGCGCGATCGCAGCCATTGCAATGGAGATCTGCAGCGCCGTGGTGGCCTGCGCCCAGCGGTGATGCTGATGCATCTTCTCGGCGCTCTGGTCGTCGAAGGCCTTGGACTCGGCTTCGAGCTTTTCGGCCGCCAGCTTGATCTCTCCCTTCTCGGACTTGTAGCGCTTGATCTCGTCCTGATAGAAGGTCTTGCGCGCGTCGGGCGCGAGCTCGATGGCTAATTCCGACAGGTTCTGCTTGCTGCTCTTGGACTGGTAGTAATTCCACTGGTTGGACGCTTCGGTCTTCCTGATCGCCGCGTCGTTCTTGAACAGTCCGGCATCGGCCTGCGTGGCGCCGCCCATGTACGAGAACATCGCGCCGACCGTCGCCAGAATGGCAGTGATCACCGCCAGTTGGCCGGCCATCCCCTTGGGCTCGTGCTGGGCCGCGTGTTCGAGTTCGTGATCGTGCGGGCCGTGCACGTGGAATCCACCTTCTGACATTTCATTCTCCTGGTTTTCTGGTGTAGGTGACAAAGCTGTAGCCGACGCCATCGGCGCCGGTGTGCGGTTCGCGTGCGGTTTGCGTGAAGCGCGCGCGGTCCCACGGTGGAAAGAAAGTGTCGCCGGTCAGTTCGACATCGATCTCTGTGATGACCAATTCGTCGGCCAGCGGCAGCGCGAGCGCATAAACCTCGGCGCCGCCGATGACGAAGGCCCTCGCGCAGCCCGCCAGCAAGGCCAGGGCCTCCGCGATCGACGCCACCGCTTCGGCACCTTCGGCCCGCCACGCCGGATTGCGCGTGATCACGACATTGCGCCGACCGGGCAGCGGTCGAAAGCGCCCCGGCAGCGAATCCCAGGTCTTGCGCCCCATGATCACCGGGCAGCCCATCGTGACGCGGCGGAAATGTTTCAGGTCCCCGGCCTCGGTCCGCAGCAGCGCGCCGTTCCGGCCGATGGCGCCGTTGCGCGCAACGGCGGCGATCAGGCTGAGGGAAGGGCGCGTCATGGTCTGGATTGTCGCAGCCGCGCTCGGGCCGCGGCGCTCACGCGTCACGTCAGCGACGCTGCTCGTTTGCCGTTCGTGAAATGCTGCTGCATCAACTGCTGCACGCGCACACCGTCGCGCGCCTTGAGCGCCGCCATGATCCGGCGATGTTCCTTCAACGAGGCTTCGAGCCTGCCTTGCCTGAACAGCGAATGGTGCCGGTTGAGTTTCATCACCTTGCGCAGGTCGGTGACCAGCTGAATGCGCCAGCGGTTGTCGGCGATCTCGAGCATGCGCAGGTGGAAGCGTTCGTTCGCGGCGAAAAAGCGGTCGCGATCGGCGACGTGCAACTCGAGTTCGTGGTGCAGCGCTTCAAGTTCGGCGACCTGTGCGGCCGTCGCCGTCTGCGCCACTTCCACCGCGGCATCGCTTTCGAGCAGCGCGAGCAGGTGATAGACCTCGGCGAGGTCGCGCTGCGAGACTTCGGTGACGTAGGCGCCGCGACGCAGCTTCATCGTCACGAGGCCTTCGGACGCGAGCACTTTCAGCGCCTCGCGCAGCGGTGTGCGGCTGATGCCGAACTCGGTGGTCAGCAGCTGCTCGTCGATCCAGCTGCCCGGCGCGAGTGCGTGCGACATGATGCGCGCGCGCACCTGCTCGGCGACCCGTTCGTAGAGCGCGCCTTGCGGCAGGCGCGTCGCGGCCTGGCCCGCCGTGCCCGCGCCGAGGGGTGGTGATTGCGCTCGCGGTGCAGCCATGGGTTGGACGACGAATGAATGTACGGTGATGCAAGGAAGGCGGAAGGACGCGCCTGGAAGACCCGGCGGAAGATATAATTCAATTTTGCATTATAAACGAATGCCGATAGGGCGTCGAAGGCGAATGCGCGCAGCCGCGCGCTTCCCCGAGGGCGCGCCCGGGCATTCGGCCCGATTGACGCGGCGCAGTTTCTGCGCGCATCCTTGCAGGCCCGAAAGGGGCACCATGTCCGACCAACCTCTGCTGAATTCCGACGCCCTGGCCGCGTGGCGCAAGGCCGCCGCCAGGTCGGCGCCGGGTGCCGACGTGACCGCTCTGAACTGGCTGACGCCCGAGGGCATTACCGTCAAGCCGCTGTACACCGCGGCCGACCTGCAGGGCCTGCCGTACACCGACACCTTGCCCGGTTTCGCGCCTTACCTGCGCGGCCCGCAGGCGACGATGTACGCGGTGCGGCCGTGGACGATCCGCCAGTACGCCGG
>JANMAW010000260.1:0-2090 GCA_031360005.1 Rhizobacter sp. | reverse complement strand
TTCGTTGCGGCGCGAGGTCAAGGCTGGTATTTCCATGCGCCGTTTTCGACCTTCACCATCACCCGGGCGCGCTGGTCCAGCCCGAGATGGTCGGTCGCCGACGTGTTGAAGATGCCGTGCGCGCCATGCACCTCCTTGAGGTTCTCGAGCGCATCGCGCAGCGCCGAACGGAAATCAGCAGTGCCGGGCTGAGCCTTCTTCAAGGCCTGCGCTACCGCGACCTGCATCATCATGCCGGCGTCCCACGCATGCCCGCCGAAGGTCGAGACCGAGCCCTTGCCGTACATCGCTTCGTAGCGCGTCACGTAGTCGGTCGCCGACTTCTTTGCCGGGTGGTTGGCCGGCAGTTGTGCTGCAACCAGCACCGGGCCCGCGGGCAGCAGCGTGCCGTCAACGTCTTTGCCGCCGACACGCAGGAAGTCGTTGTTGGCCACGCCGTGGGTCTGGTAGTACTTGCCGTCGTAGCCGCGTTCCTTCAGCGCGCGCTGCGGCAGCACCGCCGGCGTGCCCGAGCCGGCGATCAGCACGGCGTCGGGCTTCGCGGCGACGATCTTCAGAACCTGGCCGGTGACCGACGTGTCGGCGCGCGCGTAGCGCTCGTTGGCGACGATCGTCAGCCCCTTCAGCCCGGCCGCCCTCCCGAATTCCTGATACCAGCCTTCACCGTAGGCATCGGCAAAGCCGATGAAGCCGACCGTCTTGACGCCGGCGTTGGCCATGCTGGTGGCAATCGCGAGCGACATCATGATGTCGTTCTGCGGCGTCTTGAAGACCCAGCGTCGCTTCGCATCGATCGGCTCGACGATGCGCGCCGACGCCGCCATCGAAATCATCGGCGTGCGGTTCTCGGCCACGACGTCGATCATCGCCAGCGAGTTGGGCGTCGTCGTCGATCCCAGGATGACGTCGACCTTGCTCTCGGTGATGAGCTTGCGCGTGTTGCTGACTGCTTGCGTCGTGTCGGACGCGTCGTCGAGCACGATGTAGTTGACCTTCTGGCCGCCGATCGTCTGCGGCATCAGCGCGATCGTGTTCTTCTCGGGGATGCCGAGCGACGCGGCCGGGCCGGTGGCCGAGAGCGTGACGCCGACATTGACATCGGCATGCGCCAGCGTGGCGGCAACAAGTGTCGCGGCCACCGCAGCGAGGGACTTCTTCAGGGTCATGTGGATCTCCGTTACGGGGTATGAATCGCAATGAAAACGGCCGGAGCGGTGCAGGTCAGGCCCGGCGCCGGGCCGCGAGCGCCGCCGCCGGAGCGACGGAGCGCTTCTTCTTCGGCGCGACCGCGACCCTGGACACGGGCGCCTCAGGCGCGCGTACCGCGTCAAGCCCGCCGAAAAAGAGATCGGCGACGATCAGTGCCATTGTCGCGTGCGTCAGCCTGCCGCCCGGCTGCAGCCACGTGAACATCCAGTTCATCATGCCGAACAGCAGCATGGTCAGCGGCTTGTGCAACTCGGCGGCGCGCAACTCGGGGCGCGCGGCGGCGATCGCATCGGCGAACGCGGCGACGACCTCGCGCTGACCGTCGAGCACCCGGCCGCGGTCGACGGGCGCGAGAAACCTGATGTCTTCGGTCAGCACGCGATGAGCGGCCTGCGCATCGGCGTACGCCTCGAGGAAGCTGCCGATCAGCTGTCGCAAGCGCGCGCGCGGATCGAGCGGTCGCTGCCCGGCCTGCGCGACGAGCGCGCCGAGCCGATCCACATGGCCTTCGGCGATCTCGACCAGCAGCTGATATTTATCAGGGACGTAGTGATACAGCGAAGGCTTGGAAACACCGCACGCCAGCGCGACCTGGTTCATCGACGTGGCGGTGTAGCCCTGGCTGGCAAACAACTCCGCCGCGCGGGCGAGGATCTGCTCGCGCTGGGTGTCGTAGCCGGGGGCTCGTCCGCGAGGCATCAGCGGTCGCTGAAGACGGCAGGCCGTTTCGCCATGAAGGCCGCCACGCCTTCGAGGTAGTCAGGCGATGCACTCAGCGTGCGTTGCCACGCGCCTTCATGGCTCAGCGCATCGGCGTAGCTCAGGTACATCGCGGCGTCGATCGCGGCGCGCGTGGCCACCAGCGCCTTTACCGGCATCGC
>JANMAW010000115.1:0-2040 GCA_031360005.1 Rhizobacter sp. | reverse complement strand
TCCGAAGGCTTCAACCGCTACCGCGGCACCGGCTGGATGAAGGAGCCGTGCTCGAGTTGCGAACTCCGCGAACAGGACCTGGGCGGCTGCCGCTGCCAGGCCTACATGCTCGCGAACGATCCCGCCGCGGCCGACCCGGTGTGCGTGAAGAGCCCGCAGCACCACCTGGTGCAGCAGGCGGTCGAGCGCGCCCGCAGCAAAGCCCCCGCGCGCGGCACAGAGCCAACGCGGGGGTTTAGCGAGCCGGCGGACGAGCGGCGCCGCGCGCCGGCACGCGTCACCGAGCACCCGCTGGTGTTTCGCGAGCCGGCGAACTCGCGGCGCCTCGCGCCGGAACGAAGCACCTGAGAATCTGTGCAGTGAAGGCGCGAGAACGAGCCGCCTGCGCTGCGCAATTGCATAGCGCTTCGCTGCAGCGGCTCGGCGAGGCGGCCATTCGCCCTTAGCCCGCTGCCGACCTATTGCTCCAGCCGCAGGATCTCGAGCTGCTCGGGCACGGTCTGGAACGTGCCGGTACCGGCGGGCATCTGCATCAGCGGCTTGGCATCCTGGTCGAGCAGCCAGACGCTGGGATAGACCAGCATCCGCGCGCGTTCGTCGCCGATCGCGCGCTGGAAGTCGGCGTACGGCAGCGTGCGGTCGCCGCCGCGGATGAACAGCTGGCTTGCGGTGACCGACAGCGCGCTGCGCAGGTCGACGACGATGTACTGCGCCGCAAAATGCGGCACGAGTGCCGCTGCGTTCTGATCCAGAAACGCCTCGTACCTGCGGCAATACGGACAGTCGCTGGCGCCGAGGTAGACGTAAAGCCGCTTGTTCTCGCGCCGGGCGCGCGCGAGCGCGGCGGTCAGGTCGAACTCGTGGCGCGCCGGCGTGCCGACGGGCTGGATCACGATCGCAGCATAGGCTGCCGGAATGCCCGCTGCCGCTGCCGCGGCCGCGGCTGGGGCCGGGATCAGCGCGAGCCACAGCGCGAGACACGATGCGACGACGAGTTGGTGCATTTCAGTGAACCGGATTAGAAATGGACAGCCGCCTTGCAGGATGTGCCGGAGGCTGCGCTACTGCACCGCCAGCGTGCCGACCCAGCGCCCGTCCTTCGAATCCTCCACCTCGGCCTTCAACTGGCCCTGGGTGTGCGGAACGAAGTTGAAACGCAGGGTCGGGTTCTCGCTGATCGAAAAATCGAGGTCGGCATCGAAGATCTTGCGGTCGGCGTAACTCACCTTGATGGACCGGACGAAGTGCGCCGGGATGAACATCACCGTCACCTGATTCAGCTCGAAGCCGGTGTCGTTCGGGTGAAGCACGGTGACGTCGGCAGCGGTCGGCCGGTCCATCGTCACCGCCTCGGGCAGCTTCAGCAAGGTCTTGCCGATCAGGTTCAGCGCGTCGCGGTTCGGTGGCGCCGAACAGCCGCCGGAGGTCTTCACATAGCGCGAGTCCATGTGCAGCGTGCCGTCGGACAGCTCGGCGATCACGCGCACGTGGCTGTACTCGTCGACACGAATCCGGGTTTCGAAATCGGCCTGCCCGACCTCCGGCGTGAGGTCGAGCACCGCCGCGACCGGCGAGGGGTTCTTGTCGACCAGCAGGGTCACACGCTTCACATAGAGGGCCGGTGTCTGCGGCAACTTCGAGACGATCTTGACCGGAACCGACGCTCCGTAGGCGGCGCGCAGCGGCGCGATGATCTGCACGATGTCTGGCGTGGCGTCGATCGGGCGCGCCTGGAACAGCCGGGCGCGCAGGCTTTCCCATTCGGGCGACGAATCGGAATGGTTCGCCGGTGCTGGCAGGCCGCCCGGTGCCGCATGCACGATCGACGAAGCCACGATCAAAACCAGCCATCCGGCGACGCTGCCGAGCAACCGGCCGATGAAGTTGATGCTGCGCATGCCTTGCTCCTGAATCCCTCTAGTCCTGTGCGCCGGCGCGCCTGAACATCTGCTCGCGTTCGAAGCGCACGAACAGGATCGATGCGTTGCGCCGGTGAATCGTCTCGTATTGGTCCCAGCGCGCGAACTCCGGCAGCGCTGC
>JANMAW010000053.1:0-3829 GCA_031360005.1 Rhizobacter sp. | reverse complement strand
CGCGTAGCCGTCGGCGGCCATGCGGTCCCAGCGGTACAGCGGATTGCCCCAGCGCTGGCCCTCGGCGGTGAATGCATCGGGCGGCACGCCGGCCACCACGGTCGGTTGAAAATCGGCGTCGAGCTCGTAAAGGTCGGGCCGGGCCCAGCAGTCGGCGCTGTGGTGGGCGACGAAGATCGGCAGGTCCCCCATGATCGACACGCCGCGAGTGTTGGCATACGCCTTGACCGCGGCCCACTGCGTGTCGAACGACCACTGCACGAATCGCCAGAACGCGATCTCGTTCGCATGCTCGGTGCGTGCCGCGGCAAGCGCTGCCGGCTCCCGCACGCGCAGCGGCTGCGGCCACAACCACCAGGGCCGGCCGGCGTGGGCGGTCTCGATTGCCATGAATAGCACGTAGTCGTCGAGCCACGCCGCCTGTTCGGCGCACCACGCAGCGCAGGCCGCGCGGTCGCCGACGGTGGCTTGATCCGCGAAGCCGCTGGCGGCTGCGCGCAACTGCGCCAATCGCCAGGGCACGACGCGGGCGTAGTCAACGCGCTTCGCGTCGAAGCCGCCGGCGGGCAGCACCGGCGCAGCCAGCCAGCCGCGCGTGACCATCGGCTCCAGCGCGACCATCAACGGGCTGCCGGCGAACGCCGAGACGCTCTGATACGGCGAATCGCAGGGACCGATCGGCGTCGTCGGCAGAAGCTGCCAGATGCGCTGGCCGGCCGAGACCAGCCAGTCGACGAAGCGGTACGCGTCGGGGCCGAAGTCGCCCACGCCGTGCGGGCCGGGCAACGAGGTGATGTGCAGCAGGACGCCGGAACGGCGTTGGCTCAGCTTCATGGTCGGCCTCGGCGCAGTTGGGTTTGGGCGGTCGGCGCCAGAACCAGGCGCGCTTTACGCTGCCTCGAATTGTGCGGGCGGCCGGGAGGCCGCCTGTGCCGGCGCGCGTGCCGTCAGCGAAGGTTGCCGCGCGCTGCCTTCATGGACCAAGCCGCCTTCACCAGCGGCGCGGTCAGCAGCAGCAGGGCAGCGGCGCCGAGCGCGAGCGGAAGCATCGAACCGGTGACACCGCTGAGCCATGCGCCGAAGAAGGTGCCCAGCAGGCCGACCACGTAGTGGCGGAACGCTCGAGTTCGCAATACGGACATGGCGTTGGCCTGCAGAAGCTTTGAAGCCTCCAGTTTGATGTTTCGGGCGCGCTGCGTCTGCGAAAGATGACCGCCTTTCCGGTGGCACATCGTCGCGTTGCCGGCGGCGCCGTAGGAACCCGCTGACAGTGTGCTGGCCTTCGTCCGCCGGTCAAAAAGCGTGGCGTCCGGTAGCGTGCCATGACGCGTCAAGCGAAGCTTCGAACAGCCGTCAGACGACGGCCCGGCGAGCGGCTCTGCACCTCATGGCCTGACGAGCTGCCGCGCCTCCACCCAACCGCTGAAGGAGATGACATGAGCAACGAGAAACCGCTGATGACCGGACTGTTCCTTGACCGGGACAGCGCCGAACAGGGCTACAACGCGCTGTCCGAGAGGGGCTATTCGAAAGACGACGTCAATGTCGTGATGTCGGACGACACCCGCAAGCGCCACTTCGCAGCCGAGGGCACCGAGACCGAACTGGGCACGAAGGCGGCCGAGGGCGCCGGAGTCGGAGGCGCGATCGGTGGAACGCTCGGCGCGATCGCTGCCGCAGTCGCCGCGGTCGGGACGACGATCGCGTTGCCGGGCCTCGGCTTGGTGATCGCCGGCCCGCTGGCAGCCGCCATCGCCGGTGCCGGCGCCGGCGCCGCGACCGGTGGCCTCGTCGGCGCGCTGGTTGGCTGGAACATGCCCGAGGAGCGCGTCAAGCGCTACGACGAAGGGATCCGCAAGGGTGGGATTCTGATGGGCGTGCGGCCGCGCAACGACGAAGATGCAGCCTACTTCGAGAACACCTGGAAGACGAATCGCGCGCAAGACGTTTATCGCTAATCAGCGACCTGCCGCCGGCAGCATCCGGGCCACTCCGGCCCGGATTGCCGCCCGCGGCATCTTCATCCTGCAAGCTAGCGGAGAGTGAAGTTACCGGCGCCGAACAGACCAATCAGCCCCATCGCGATGAGGTAGATGGCAACAATGAGATTCAGCAGCTTCGGCATGACCAGGATCAGGATTCCCGCCAGCAATGAAATCAGCGGCGCCAGGCTCAGGTGGATGTTCATGGACTCTCCTTCGGTGGGAACCGCGGCATCTTAGCGTCCCGACGTTCGGCCGAGTTACGCTCGCGACTGGCTTCGCACCGATGCGATGACTTCGTTCATCAGCGCATCCAGTTCCTCGAGTTCGAAAGGTTTCGGCAGCGAACGCACGTTAACGCCCAACTGGTTCAATCCACGGCGGAACTCATAGCCTGAACACAGCACGACCCATCGCAGCGGGTCGGCGGCGAGCACGCGTCGTGCCAGTTCGGTTCCGGACATGCCGGGAAGGCTAACGTCGGTCACGAGTACATCGAAATCGCGACGACTCCACGCCGCGAGCGCCTGCTCGCCATTGGCGCTGGTCACGACTTCGCGACCCTCGCCTTCGAGCAACATGCCGATGGTCTCGCGCAGATCGTCGTTGTCCTCGACGTAAAGAATGCTTACGGATTTCAACGGCCGCTCCGGGTTAATGGCAGCGCAAAGTCTAAGCTTGGGCGTGATCCGAATAATGTCAGTCGGTCGGTCCGCGCGAGTCTCGGGGGTACGCGCCGACCTCCCGTTCCGGGGGTGTAGGCCCTGTATTACGCCGCGTGTCGGGATTGTCCTACGTGGCGGCCGGCTCACGCGGAGATAGCCTCGTCGTACCTCTGTGGAAGCGACGGGTGCGCCCGTCCCGCCTGAACTCGAACGGCAGGAAGACGCCCTCATGAAAGTCATCGAAGACTCCCCGATCGCGTTGGCCGATCGGGAACTGGCCACGCTTCTGCTCGCGCTGACGCAGTTGCGAAGCGGCAACGCGAGCGTGCGCCTGCCCGTGAACTGGACCGGCGTTCCCGGCAAGGTGGCCGACGTGTTCAACGACCTGGTCGAACAGAACGCCACGATGGCCTCCGAGCTCGCCCGGTTGCGCCAGGTGGTCGGCAAGGAAGGAAAGCTGAAGCAGCGCGCGGTACTGACCGAGACGCGCGGGTTCTGGGGCGAATCGATCGAGTCGATCAATGCGCTGATCGACGACTTGGTGCACCCGACCAGCGAAGTGGCCCGGGTAATCGGCGCGGTCGCGCAAGGCGACCTCTCCAAGAGTATGGCGCTCGAGGTCGAAGGGCGCGAGCTCGAAGGCGAGTTCCTGCGCACCGCCAAAACCATCAACAAGATGGTCGAGCAGCTCGGCAATTTCTCGGCCGAGGTCACGCGCGTGGCGCGCGAGGTCGGCACCGAAGGCAAGCTCGGCGGCCAGGCCAAGGTCAAGGGTGTGGCCGGCACCTGGAAGGATCTGACCGATTCGGTCAACTCGATGGCCGGCAACCTGACCGATCAGGTGCGCAACATCGCCGACGTGACGACCGCGGTCGCGAAAGGCGACCTGTCGAAGAAGATCGACGTCGACGTGAAGGGCGAGTTCCTGACGTTGAAGAACACGATCAACACGATGGTCGACCAGCTGCGATCGTTCGCATCCGAGGTGACGCGCGTCGCGCGTGAAGTCGGCACTGAAGGGTCGCTCGGCGGGCAGGCGCGGGTCGAAGGCGTGTCCGGCACGTGGAAAGACCTGACCGACTCCGTCAACTCGATGGCCGGCAACCTGACCAGCCAGGTCCGCAACATCGCCGACGTGACCAAGGCGGTGGCCGCAGGGGACCTCTCGAAGAAGATCACCGT
>JANMAW010000027.1:0-7565 GCA_031360005.1 Rhizobacter sp. | reverse complement strand
GCCTTGCCGGCGGCGTCGAGGGCTTCGAATTTGTAGGCGGGCATAGGACGCGAAGC
This sequence comes from Rhizobacter sp., assembly GCA_031360005.1. Classification (GTDB taxonomy): domain Bacteria; phylum Pseudomonadota; class Gammaproteobacteria; order Burkholderiales; family Burkholderiaceae_C; genus LMDS01. The sequence continues at coordinate 7,509 of JANMAW010000027.1, read as the reverse complement.
GAAGGGCGAGGGGCCCCGTCTACGGGGATCGACCAGCGCAGCGGCCGGCGAGTGACGCGGGCTCGAGGCCCGCGTCGCGAGAGCGCGGCGCACCAGGGGATCGACCAGCGCAGCACTCGACGAGCGGCGCGGGCTCGATGCCCGCATCGCGAGAACACGCGGTGGGGCGTCGATGTCCAATCATTCCCGGGTCACCCGCATGACTTCTTCAGCCGACGTGATGCCTTGGGCGACCAGCCGCTCGCCGTCTTCGCGCATCGAGCGCAGCCCCGCGGCCTCGGCCGCGACGAAGATCTGAGATTAGGCCGCACGACTGTGGATCAGCGATCGCACTTGGTCGTCGACGTCCATCAATTCGTAGACGCCGGTGCGGCCCTTGTAGCCGGTGCTGCCGCACAGCGCGCAGCCGACCGGGTGGTACCTGCCGCGCGCGTCGACTTTCTTGCAGGCCGGGCAGAGCTTTCGCACCAGCCGCTGCGCGAGCACGCCGATCAGGCTCGACGACAACAGGAAGGGCTCGACGCCCATGTCGATCATCCGTGTCACCGTGCTCGGTGCGTCGTTGGTGTGCACGGTGGCGAGCACCAGGTGGCCGGTCAGTGACGCTTGGATCGCGATCTGCGCGGTCTCGTAGTCGCGGATCTCGCCGATCATGATCACGTCCGGGTCCTGGCGCAGGATCGCGCGCAGCGCCTTCGCGAAGGTCAGGTCGATCTTCGGGTTGACCTGTGTCTGCCCGATGCCGGCGAGCTCGTACTCGACCGGATCCTCGACCGTCAGCACGTTCGTGCCTGCGGTGTCGATGCGCCCGAGCGACGCATAGAGAGTGGTCGTCTTGCCCGAGCCGGTCGGGCCGGTCACGAGCACGATGCCGTGCGGCTGGTGCACCAGAGCGTCGAAGCGGTGCAGCACGTCGCCGCTCATGCCGAGCGCTTCGAGCGTGAACTTCGATTCGGCCTTGTCGAGCAGGCGCAGCACCGCGCGTTCGCCGTGCGCCGATGGCAGCGTCGAGACGCGCACGTCGACCGCGCGGCCGCCGATGCGCAGCGAAATGCGGCCGTCCTGCGGCAGCCGGCGCTCGGCGATGTCGAGCTCGGCCATGATCTTCAGGCGCGAGATCAGTGCCGCATGCAGCGCCTTGTTCGGCTGCACCACTTCCCGCAGCGTGCCGTCGATGCGAAAGCGCACTGCGCTGCTGCGCTCGTAGGGCTCGATGTGGATGTCGGAGGCGCCGTCCTTCGCGGCCTGCGTCAGCAAGGCGTTGAGCATGCGGATGATCGGCGCGTCGTTCGAGGCCTCGAGCAGGTCTTCGATCGCCGGCAGCTCTTGCATCATGCGCGATAGGTCGACCGCGCTCTCGACCTCGCCGATCACGGTAGCAGCGCTCGACTCGCTGCCCGCGTAGGCGACCGCGATGCGATTTACCAGCGTCGTCGCGGCCTCGCGCTCGAGCGCGTCGACCTCGTACAGCCGCAGCACCTCGCCGAGCGCCGGCAGGCCGACCGATTCGGGCGCCCACAGCACGAGCCGTTCGCCGTCGTCTTCGAGCAGCATCGTGTGCGCCTTCGCGTAGGCGTACGGCAGGGGATGGCGGGCGCCCATCGGTGGCCTCTGGTTTAGTTCAGTTCGTCTGGGCAGGCGCGGGTGGCGGCGCCGAGCCCGGAACCGACGGCACCACCACCGGCGGCGGCGGTGCGGTGTCGCCGAGCGGGCGCGGCGTACCCTCCGGGCCGGTCGTCTCTGGCCGGATCGGCGGCAGCACCGGCGATTCATTGATCTGCAGGATGCTGCTCTGCGGCGGTTGCCCGTTCTGTTGTTCGGCGCGGATGTAGTCGTAGCGATCCAGCGAAAGCTTGCTCGAACTGGTCTGGTCGCGCATCACCACCGGGCGCAGGAACACCATCAGGTTGGTCTTCTTGCGGGTGCGGCTTTCGCTGCGGAATAGCGCGCCGAGGTAGGGAATGTCGCCGAGCAGCGGCACCTTGGAGCGGTTGCTGTCGTAGGTGTCTTCGATCAGCCCGCCGAGCACGATGATCTGGCCGTCGTCGACGACGATGGTCGATTCGATCGACCGTTTGTTGGTGGTCGGGCCGGCGTTGGAAGTGCCGGGTGCCGTGTCCTTGCTGAGGCTCGACGACTCCTGAAAGATGGTCATGCGAACGGTGCCGTTCTCGCCAATCTGCGGCTTGATCTTCAGCGTGATGCCGACGTCCTTGCGCTCGATGGTCTGGAACGGGCTGGTCGTGCCGGTGCCGGTATTGGTGAACTGGCCGGTGACGAAGGGCACGTTGCTTCCGACAATGATCTTGGCCTCTTCGTTGTCGAGCGTGACCAGGTTCGGCGTCGACAGGATGTTGGTGCCGCCCGTGCTGTCAAGTGCGCGGGCGAGCGCACCCAGCGTGTAGAAATTGCCGAACTTGCGTGCTAGGCCGATGTTGAAGCCCGCCCCAGGCAAGGCGGCTGCCGCGAGGGTAGTCGTGCCGCCGACAATCGCTTTGGTTGCGTTCAGGATGTTGTCAGTCGCGCTCGGCGTGGTGCTGAAGTTGGTACCAGCGCCGATGATGTTGGTGTCACCCTTGTTGCCAATGATCCCTTGCCACTGAATGCCGAAGTCGGCGGACTTGCTGGCGTCGACCTCGACGATCAACGATTCGATGTAGACCTGCGCGCGCCGTGAATCGAGCTGGTCGATCACCGCGCGTAGTTGCCGGTACAGCGGCTCGGGCCCGGTGATGATCAGCGCGTTGGTGGCCGGGTCGGCCTGCACGAAGCCGCCGGTCGACGGCGATGCGGATGCCACCACTGGTGTCGTGGCCTGCGGCGAAGCGCCGCCGATGCCGGCGGTGGGCGAGACCAGCGGGTTGCCGGTGCTGCCGGCGCCCGATGTACCACCCGAGCCGCCGCTGTAGGCCGCCCGCAGCACGGTCGCCAGCTTCACCGCATCGGCGTTCTTCAGGTAGACAACCCAGACATTTCCGGCGGCCCCGGCCGACTGCACCGGTCGGTCGAGCTTGTCGACGAGCGCGCGGATCGACGCCATGCGCGCCGGGTTCGGTGCGCGCACCAGCAGCGAGTTGCTGCGTGCGTCGACCAGCACCGACGCGGCAGCGGTGCCGCCCGGCTGCACGCCGGGCGCCGCCACGCCGCCGCCGCTGTCGGTCAGGCGCTGCACGAGCGCCGCGATGTCCGACGCCACCGCGTGCTTCAGCGTGATCACTTCCACATCGCCCGCGGCCGGCGTGTCCATCGCCGCGATGATCTTGCCGATGCGCTGCAGGTTGTCGGCGTAGTCGGTGATCACCAGCGTGTTGTTTCCAGGGTTCGCGTTGATCGTGTTGTTCGGGCTGATCAGTGGGCGCAGCACAGGCACCAGGTTGTTCGCGTTCTCGTGGTTGAGCTTGAAGATCTGCGTGATGACCTGGTCTCCGCTGCGCGACGGGCGCTCGCCGACCGAGACGGTTCCAGTCTGCAGCTTGGCGTCGGCCTCGGGAACGATCTTGTACAGCCCGCCGACCTCGACGACGGTGAAGCCCAGCCCGCGCAGCGCGGCGAGGAAGTTCACATAGGCCTCCCGCGGTGACAGCGGCGCGTCGCTGTACAGCGTCATCGTCCCCTTGACGCGCGGGTCGACGATGAACTGCTGCTTCAGGATCGCCGACATCGCCCGCGCGACGCCTTCGATCTCGGCATTGACGAAGTTGAGCGTGACCGCCTCGCTGCGCGCGCGCGCGCCGGCCTGCGCAAACACGGCAGGCGCCGGCAGCAGCGAGGCGAACGCGAGCGCAGCGGCCACGGCGGCGGGCAGCATCCGGCCGCGGGGGTGGAAGGGTGCGCGTGGCTTCATGCTCATCCGATCGAAATGACGGAGCGTGCGCCATCGCGCCGCCCGATGATGTTCAGCAGGTTCGACAGCGCCGCTTCCTCGGCGGTACTGGCACGCGCCTCGCCCCGAAAGCGCACGCCGGCCGGGCCCCAGGTGCCGTCGCCGCTGAGCTGCAGCGCTCCGTCCTCGGTCGTCAGCGACAACCGCGCGATGCCGGGGTTGGCCACGTCGCCGGACAGGCTGACGCGGTAGCTGCCCAGCGAATCGAGTGTCGTCAGGCGCGACGAGACGCCGACCAGGTCGAGATCGGCACGCCCATCGACGACCCATCGGCCCTGCACCGATCCGACACGCAGCCCGCTCGATGCGAGCCGCACCGTGCCGCCGAGTTCCATCGTGTTCCACGGCGTGCCGAGCCCGCCGAGAAAGGCGGTCGGCCACTGCCCGACCCACCCGGAGGGCGGTACCAGCGTGTAGTCGGTACGGCTGATGCCGGGGCGCACCTGCACGGCGACGACTCCGTTCAGGCAGCAGGCGTGTTGCACCAGCAACTCCAGGCCCAGGCCCTGCGGCCGCAGCGTCCAGCCCAGCCGGCCGGGCAGCAAGCTGGCGTCGCGGCTGCCCTGCCCACCGGTGAGCACCACGACTGCGCTGCCCGACCAAAGGGTGCCGCGCGCGTCCGCCAGCAACAGGCGCTGCTGCGTCGCCGCCGCCACTGCGCGTGCGAGCCATGCCGCGGGCGCGCAGAGGAACAGCGCCGCGAGCGCGCCGAGCACGATGCCGGCGACAGCCCAGCGAACCCCGGCGCCGCGCGACTTGTCCCACGAGAGTTCGGCCAGCGTCGACTCGCCCCAGCCGGTGGCAGCCACGGTCGGGCTCCAGCGGCTGCGACCACGTTTGCGGCGCAGATGCATCACGGCGCGTCTCCAGGTCCGCAGTTCACGAGCCGCCTCCGAGCGTCACGCCGAGCGTGCCGCTGTAGCCCTGCGGCGCGCGCTGCAACTGGGCTTCGATCGGGCGAGCGCGGGCGCCGCTGCGCGCCTCGACGAGCCAGGCGCGCAACGCGTCGGGGCTCACACCGGTCAGCGTCAGCGTCGCGCGGTCGCCTTGCAGCGAAAGTCTGGCGCGCTCCCCGAGCCGCGCGGTGGCCGATTTCAGCGCCAGCGCTGCCTGTGCCGGCGAGACGCGCGCGGCGCCGCGCAGCGCGGCGCTCTCGGCGGCTACGCGCTGCATCTGCTGGTGCTGCGCTTCGAGCGTATCGAGTTGACTTGGCGCCGCCCGCACGGTGCGCAGCGCCGGCTGGACCAGCAGGATCCAGCCCACGAACAGCCCGAGAACGATCGCGACCGTCGCCACGGCCTGGCGCTCGCGCGGAGTGCGCGCCAGCCACCATGCGCCGGCCTGCTGGCGCAGGCTCGCCAGCGCCGGCGACGGGCGCATGGTTTCGGTGTTCACGAGCTGCGCCCCGGGCGGCCGCGGCTGATCGTGAGCCGGCCCTCGGCGGACTCGACCGACCAGCCGCCCGGGCCGAGCACACTGCGGAACTGCGCGATTTGCGCTTCGCTCCAGCCCGCCGCCGACAGCGTCAGCCGACCGGGCTCGAAGCGCAGCGATTCGACCGCAGCGCGATCCGCCGGCCACGCCGACGCAGCGGCTTGCAGCATCGGCTCGAGGTCGATGTCACCGGGCTTGCCGGCGAGTGTGCGCAGGGCCTGGGCTTCACGCTGCATCACGGCATCGGCGTCGCGCTGGACGTCCTGTGGGTTGACATTCGGGTAGGTCGCCTTCACGAGGGCCTGCATCGCTGCCTGCTTTGCTTCGATCGCGTCGCGCTGATGCCAGGCCCAGAGGTTGAGTCCGACTATCTGCGCCAGCAGCAGCGCCGCGACGCCGTATCGCACCGGCCGCCAGGCGGGACTGAAGAACTGGCGCGCCGAGTCGCGCAGCGCACGGCCGCCGCGGGTGCGTCGGGCGAGCTCGAACTGGCGCAGGTTCCACAGGCTGCGCGCGGCCTGCAGCGAACGCTGGCCGGGCTGCATCACCCGCACCGGCGCGCCGAGCCACTGCTCTGCCGCGGCGACAGCGCCGGGCGTGGCGCTCCAGCGGGTGTCGGGCGGAGCAGGCGACGGCACCAGGGCTCGCGCCAGCCCGCCCTGCAGGCGCACGCTGGCCACCCCGTCGGCATGCGCCCAGTGCAGTGCAATGCCGTGTGCCGGGCCACCGGGGTCGACGCCGGTCTCGGCGAAATGGCCGATCGGCGGGTCGTCGGGCCAGGCCATCGGCACCACGCGGTCGATGAACACGTCGGCCTTTTCGAGCAACGCGAGCTCGCCACGCAACCAGCGCCGAGATACGGCAGCAACCCAAGCCGGCTGGCCCGCGGTCGCGGCCGGGGCGAGCGCGAGATGGACGTCGTCTGGGTCTTCCAGCAGAGCATCTTCGAGCACGCCGCCGAGCGCCGCGCGCAGCCGCGCCGCAGGCGCCCTGGGCAACGTGATGCGGTGCCAGCTCACGTCGGCGTCGGCGAGCACCGCGACGACGCTGGTGGCCTTGGGCAGCAGCGAAGCGGCGCAATGGCCTTGCGATCCGAGCGCTAGGCCGTCCGGGCTGGAGACGTAGGCGTATTCGGGGCCCGGCCCGCCAAGGTCGGCCGGGGCGCCGCGCGCGTTGCTGCGCAAGCGTCGGCGCGGCGGAATCTGGACAACGAGAATCGACATGGGCAGGTGGCTTCCGGGCTACCCGCATTGTAGGCACGCGCGGTTTACAAATCGAAGCGAATCAACGACTTGCGAGACGTTGTTGCAGCTTGGTCGCAGTATCAGGCGCCGGCCTGTTCGAGGCTGGCAACGCGCTCGCGCCGGAGCACGCTGACCTGTCCGTTCGGCTGGCGCTGCACCAGCGACCGCTCGACAAGGACGCGGTCCGCCAACCGCAGCCGGCCGCGAACCTCGAAGTAGGTCGATTGCACGGCCAGCTTGGCGGTGATGGGGGTGAGCGACTTGAGTTCGTCCTTGAAGTTCTCGATGGACTTGAACGGCGCGCGCTGGCGCAGCTGCACGAGGCGCTCCGCGGTGGCCAGGTCGAGGCCCTTGATCACGGCGGCGAGGACCTCGCGCGACGCTGTGTTCACGTTCACGGGCGTGGGCGTCGGCAACAACACGACGTGGCGCCGCAGCGCTTCTATCGACGTCGCGTCCACGCCCAGCCAGGCGAGCTGCGCCATCGTTCGAGGCTGCAGCGGCGCGCCGGCGGTCGCGCCGGCACCGGGGGGCGCCGCCGTGGCGTCGCGCAACCCGTTGGCGATGCGCAGCGCCACGCCGCTCTCGACGCCGGCGGTCTGGCACAGGCGCTCCAGCGACTCGAGCTCGAGTGCGTCCACCTTGCCCTGGCTTGCCAGGTTGGTGAGGTTGTAGCGCGCCTGGGCATCGTGGATCTCGCCGGACAAAAACGCCTCCGGCCCGTCGTCGGCGTTCGATTTGTCGACCGCCAGAAAGGTCGACAGCCGCGCCTCGGCCAGCGGCGTCGCCCAGGGATCGGTCAATGCGGTAGGGCGATCGTTGCGCACCGTTTCCTTCAGGATCAGGCGCGCGAATTCGAGCGCGCCCGACAGGATCCAGGCCGCCTGCGCGCGCGCACGCTCCGCCGATTCGACCTGCACCGCGCGCCATTGCTGCCACACCATCGAG
>JANMAW010000451.1:0-1875 GCA_031360005.1 Rhizobacter sp. | reverse complement strand
GTAGATCTTGGCGGGCAGCGGCGTGGTGTTGCTGAATTCGAGCGTCACGTAGCCTTCCCATTCGGGCTCGAACGGCGTGACGTTGACGATGATCCCGCAGCGCGCGTAGGTGCTCTTGCCGAGGCAGATCGTCAGCACGTTTCGCGGGATGCGAAAGTACTCGAGCGTGCGCGCCAGCGCGAAGCTGTTCGGCGGAATGATGCAGACGTCGGACGCCATGTCCACGAAGCTGCGTTCGTCGAAGTTCTTCGGGTCGACCACCGTGCTGTAGAGGTTGGTGAAGACCTTGAACTCGGGCGCGCAGCGGATGTCGTAGCCATAGCTGCTGGTGCCGTAGCTGACGATCCGCTGGCCATCGGCCGACTGGCGAACCTGGCCCGGCTCGAAGGGTTCGATCATGCCGGTCGTTTCGGCCATGCGGCGGATCCATTTGTCGCTCTTGATGCTCATGCGCTGGCCTTCGCGGAAGATGCACGATTGTAGGGAGCGTGTTGGCACGGTTCGCGGTGCGCGCCGGTGGCGCGCCGATGACGATTGGCCTACCATTGGCTCGAGCCTTGGCATCACCCCGACTCCCGGAGACCCGAGATGCGCGCTGCCACCGAACTGCTGAGCCGCTACGCCGAGTACCACCGCGACCAGCGCAATATCGCCAGCCACTTCGTCGGCGTGCCGATGATCGTGTTCGGCGTGGGTGTGTTGCTGGCGCGGCCGGCCTTCATGCTCGGCGGCATCGCGCTCAGCCCCGCCTGGATCGCATTTGCCTGCGCCGCGGCCTGGTACCTGACCCGCGGCAACGTCGTCCTCGGCCTGACCGTGAGCTCCTTCATCGCTGCGCTGATGCTGGTCGCGCAGCGTGTCGCCGACGGCAGCGTCGCCTCTTGGCTGGCTTGGGGCGTGGGTATGTTCGCCGCAGGTTGGCTGGTCCAGTTCATTGGCCACTGGTACGAGGGCAAGAAGCCCGCGTTCGTCGACGACATCATCGGCCTGCTTGTCGGGCCGATGTTCGTGACCGCCGAACTGATGTTCATGCTCGGCTGGAACAAGCCGCTGCTGGCCGAGATCGAGCGGCGCGCCGGCCCGACCGTGCTTCGCGACATCGCGAAGATCGCGTAGAACGCGGAGCGCAGGGCGAGGGGCCCGCATGGCCACATCGTGGCCGTTGGGGATCGACCCGCGCAGCGATCGGCGAGAGAGCGGGCTCGATGCCCGCGACCGAGAGCGCGGAATCGGCCCGGCGTTCAATCGCCGTCGACACTGCCGACCGGGGCGACCGGGCGGGCGACGCGTTTCACCGCACGAATGCTGCCCGGCAACGTTGCCCCCGGCGCGACGTATTCGAAGCGGGCGGCATTGCGCAGCAGGAATTCGGCGACGGCCTCGTGGTCGTTGAGATCGAGCAGCGGCAGCCCGGTGGGCTCGGGCAGTTGCGCAGCGCTGTCGGTGCAGACGGCGACGACATGCGGATCGTTCGTGTATTGCACCGGACGGCCGGTGGCGGCGCGCCAGATCTCGATCTTGGCCAGCGCGGCGCGCTTGAAGCCTTCGACCAGCACCCAGTCACAGTCGTGCAACTCCTCGATGAGCTGGTGCACGGTGGGTTCGGCGCGGGTTTCGAACTCACGGATCTTCGCCAGCCTGCGGTCCGAAGCGATCACCACCTCGAAGGCACCGGCGTGCCGGTGGCGCCACGAATCCTTGCCTTCGTGATCGATATCGAAGGCGTGATGCGCATGCTTCACGACCGACACCCGCTGCCCCGCGAGCTTCAATCGCACGATCAACTGCTCGACCAGCGTGGTCTTGCCGGAACCGGAGTAACCGCAGAATCCGATGACTTTCATCGTGCCGAAAAGTCTTTCAAGGGTCGATGTG
>JANMAW010000450.1:0-12292 GCA_031360005.1 Rhizobacter sp. | reverse complement strand
AAGCTGACCGCGCACAGCCCGTGTTTCCGCTCGGAGGCCGGCAGCGCCGGGCGCGACACGCGCGGCATGATCCGCCAGCACCAGTTCGACAAGGTCGAGATGGTGCAGATCACGCACCCGGACCACAGCGACGCCGCGCTCGAAGAAATGGTCGGCCACGCCGAGGCCGTGCTGCGCAAGCTCGGCCTGCCGTACCGCGTCGTGCTGCTGAGCACCGGCGACATGGGCTTCGGCGCGACCAGGACCTACGACCTCGAGGTGTGGGTGCCGGCGCAGAACACCTACCGCGAGATCAGTTCGTGCTCGAACTGCGAGGCCTTCCAGGCGCGCCGCATGCAGGCGCGCTTCAAGAACGCGCAAGGCAAGAACGAGTTCGTGCACACCCTCAACGGGTCGGGCCTCGCGGTCGGCCGAACGCTCGTCGCGGTGCTCGAGAATTGCCAGAACGCCGACGGCTCGATCAGCGTGCCCGAAGTGCTGCGGCCTTACATGGGCGGCGTGGCGGCGCTCAAGGCTTGAGGCTGAGGAGCCTGGGTTAGAATTTCAGGCTTGGCACAGACCTGCCGAGTCGGGCCTCTCGATCAACCAGCCGACGCCCGAAGAATGCCGGAGAGGTGGCAGAGTGGTCGAATGCGCCGGACTCGAAATCCGGTTCACGGTTATGCCGTGACGTGGGTTCGAATCCCACCCTCTCCACCAGCGAGTTTGTGCTCGCCCCTGCGAACAGCACACCAGTCCGCAGACCCCCGCACCACACGGCCTTCCGCCCGGCGCTCGCATTCTCAAGTCGAAGTCGTGCCCCCAATTCCGCCAGGATCGACGCTTCCGGGCTGCCCATTCTCTGTCCGCCATTCCAGTGGCAGCCCTGCGCCTGGTCGTTTCGGGTGCAACGACAAAGGCCCGCCATCGCGGACGTGGAGTTAGTGGTCAATGGGGTTGCGTTGCGACCTCTGCGCGGGCCCGGCACGCGAGAAAGCGAGTTTGCGGACCGCAGCCGAGGCCACCCCCAGGGCAGTCGAGTCGACGGATTGCCAGCATGTGTAGCCCAACCGGGTCTGATCACCTTCCCCACAGCGCGCCGGTCACGATGACAAGCGCCGCCGCATCCCGAGGCAGCGTGGATGAGGCCGGACGGGCGCAGGACGTACTTTCGGGGCAACGTTACGTCGCTGCGCTACGAGTTCGCGCCGTGACACCGCACCTCGCGCCTGCAGTTGGCGTGGCTGGCGCGCCGGTTCTTGTCATCCAGCACAAGGTTCGCGAGTCGCGACCATGGACTGCGTGATCAGAGATCTCGACGCGTGCGAAATGAATGTGGTTGCCGACTAAGTGCGGTCCAAATGAGTGGCGCCTGCGCACCGACGTCGCCGAGGGAGCAGCAGGATGGCCTTGGGGCCGCTTCCGGACCCCCCGAGTAAGGGAGAGGCCGGACGAACGCATGGGCCTGAAGCAGATTGCGCGCTATTCTGCCTGCCATGAACGCTCGCCTCGACTGCATCGTCTCGCCTTCGGCACAGGCCGCTCTCGCCGGCCTCGGCCGCACCGAAGACGTGATGTTCTCGCCGAGCGGGCGGCGGCTGGCGATCGCGGGCTACCGCGCGAACCGCATCGCGATCTTCGACGTCGCCATCGCGGTTTCGGAGCAGGGCAGGAAGGTCGTCGTGAGCGACGTCGTCGAGATCGAGGCCTCGACGCTTCATCAGCCGCACGGCCTGTGCTTCCTCGACGACGAGACCGTAGCCGTGGCGAATCGCGCCGGCGGCGTGCAGGTATACGCGGCGCCGCCCTCGGGCGGTGAGTCCGGACGGCGCGCGGTCCAGCCGAAGCAGACGATCACCGGTGGGTCGGCCGCGTCGATCCGCACACCCGGATCGGTCGCCAGCTTTCCGCTCGGCCCGGACGCCATCGAGCTGCTCGTGTGCCACAACTATTCGAACGTCGTCACCCGGCACGTGCTCGATCGTCGGCACGACTTCACGAGCATCCGCGACGAAGTGCTGCTGCGGCGCGGCCTCGACGTGCCCGACGGCATCTGCATCAGCCCCGACGGCACGTGGATCGCCGTCAGCAACCACAACGAGCACGAAGTCCTCCTGTACCGCAGGACCGCCGCCCTCAACCCCGATGCGGCGCCGGACGCCGTGCTGCGCAACGTGATCTGCCCGCACGGTGTGCGATTCACCCGCGACCAGCGACACGTGCTTGTGGCCGACGCGCACGCGCGCTACGTCAACGTCTACGAGGGTGGCGCGGCCGGCTGGCACGGCGTGCACGATCCCTGCCGGATGTTCCCGGTGCTTGACTGGGCGACCTACCTCCAGGGCCGCAGCAACCCGGAGGAAGGCGGCCCCAAGGGCATCGACATCGATCCCGGCATGAATGTGCTGGCCTGCACGACCGAGTTCCAGACCCTTGCCTTCTTCGACCTCGCCGAGGTGCTGAGCCGCCGTGCGCGGCCCGAGAACCGGCACACGCGCCACGCCCAGTGGCTGCTGGGCAAGGCCATCCACCGGTACAGGCCCGAGCTGTACGGCTGGCTTCGCCCCGTGTGGCGGTGACGCGGGCCCGGCCCGCGCGCATCGGCCTGGATGCGTGCTGCCTAAGCGGCAACCGCACCGGCATCGCGAACTACGTTGAGACGCTGCTCGGCCCGCTGTGCGAGCAGCAGCCCGACGTGACGTTCGTTCTCTACAGCAACGACAACGGCAACTTCCCGATCGCACCGAACATGATGCACCGGATCAGCCGGCCCAACCGGCGAGGGCCGATCTGGCACAACACGCAGCTCGTGCGCATGCTGCAGGAAGACGCGATCGACGTGTTCTGGGGAACCAATGGGCTGATCCCGTTGCGCGGCCTCCAGCGCACGGCCTCGGTTGTGACGATCCACGACCTGGTGCATCGCTTCGCTCCGCAGACCCAGAAGGCGGCGGTGCGCTGGAAGCAGCGGGTGTTCCAGCCGCTGTGCGCTCGTGCCGCCGATCGGCTGGTGGCGGTGTCGAGGGCCACCGCGGACGACGTCGCGGTGCAGTACGGGCGCGAGCCCGACGCCGTGATCGAGCCCTTGGCTCGCCCAGCCTTCGGTCCGGTCGATCCGGCCGCGGCCGACGCGGCGCTTGGCCGCCTCGGGTTGTCGACGCCGTATCTCCTCACCGTCGGTACGCTGGAGCCTCGCAAGAACATCCTCGCGCTGGTCGAAGCCTATGCCTCGTGCACTGCCGCTGGCGCGACGTTGCCGCGGCTGGTTATCGTCGGTGACCGGGGCTGGTTCGACACGCGGTTGCACAGAGTCCTCGCGCATCCGGCACTGGCAGATCGCATCCGCTGGCTCGGCTTCGTACCCACCGAATCGCTCGTGCACCTGTATGCCCGGTGCCAAGCCTTCGTCATGCCCTCGCTGTACGAGGGATTCGGCATTCCGTTGCTCGAAGCGCAGCTGTGCCGGGCGCCCGTGGTGCACGGCGACCACCGATCGATGGTCGAGGCCGCGGGCGGCGTGGGCGTGGCGGTGAGCCCGAGCCCCGAGGGACTGCGCCGCGCGCTCTGGGAACTGGCCGAGGGCAGACTGCCGCTGGTCAGCCGCCTTCCCGCCGCGATCCGCAACGACGCAGCGGATTCGGCCGGAAGGCTCTGGCGGCTGATGACCGGTGCGTGGCAGGTGAGGTCAAGCCGCCTCGCGGGCCGGCTCGCGTAGGACCGGACCTGCTCGAACAACTCAGGGCGGGCGTTGACCGAGACGCACGACTGCGTGCGTCAAGATCCGCGCAGGCCAGAGCGCGACGCCCCATATTCCATCGACTTTCGCCTGGCGCCCCAGACGTTTGGGCTCCCCGGCCGGGTCGGGAATGGTGCTGTCGACGCCTCCAGGCTGCCCATTCTCTGCCTGCCATTCCAGTGGCAGCACTACGCCCCCGCAGTGCCTCGCGTCACGCCACAGGCCCGCATTGCGGGCCTGGAGTTCGTGATCGGACCTTCCCCTAGCGATTCATCCCGAGCAACTCCCGCTGCTCGCCCACGCAATAGGCAACGGCGCCGGGCCAGCTGCCCAGGGCTGTGGATCAAAGCCGATCCCGGTCCCGGACACAACGCCGATGGCGCCAGGATCGAGGTGTCTGCCGTTTGTGGCGTTTCAATCCGCTTTCGGGAAAACTCTCGGGGTCCACCTGGAGAATGGCGACATCATCGGCCGTTGCACGAACAGCGCAAGCCAAGAGGAGAGCCACCACATGAGCACCATTCTGAAAATCAATGGCAAGCGGATCTCGGTCGATGCGGAGGCCGACACTCCTTTGCTGTGGGTGATACGCGATGACGCGGGACTGACAGGCACCAAATTCGGATGCGGGATGGCGCTCTGCGGTGCGTGCACGGTGCACCTCGACGGCACCCCGGTGCGATCGTGCCAAACGCCGCTCTCCGCCGCTGTCGGAAAGGAGATCACGACCATCGAGTCGGTCTCTTCGACGGCCGTGGGCCGCAAGGTCCAGGCGGCTTGGGTCGCGCACGATGTCCCACAGTGCGGATACTGCCAATCGGGCCAGATCATGAGTGCCGTCGCGTTGTTGAAGGAGAAGCCGCAACCGACCGACGTCGACATCGATCAAGCGATGTCCGGCAACATCTGCCGATGCGGAACCTATCCGCGTATCCGCGCTGCGATTCACACCGCCGCCGGCACGAAAGGAGCCTGATCATGCGCATCGTTGCTGCCAATCGTTCGCGTCGCCAGTTCCTCAAGACCAGCGTCATCGCCACCGGTGGGCTGCTCGGCAGCGGCCTTATCGTCGGCTGCGCCGTGATGCCCGAGGCAAGCGCCTCTGCCGCACCGTTGTCGCCGAGTGCCACAGCGCCAGGCGCGATGCCCAATGCCTGGGTCAAGGTCGGCTCCGACAACAGCGTCACGATCATTTGCGCGCGGTCGGAGATGGGTCAAGGCGTGTTCACATCGTTGCCGATGCTTGTCGCTGAAGAGCTGGAGGTGCCGATCGAGAAGATTCGCGTAGAGATGGCACCTGCGCGGGAGCCGTACATCAATACCATGCTGGGCGGCCAACTGACCGGAGGCTCGACCTCGGTGCCCGAGGCCTACGGTCCGCTGCGAGCAGCCGGGGCGCAGGCCCGAATGATGCTCATCGCGGCAGCCGCGCAGCGCTGGAGCGTGGATGCCTCCGCGTGCCGCGCGGAGAATGCAATGGTCATCGGGCCGGCGGGGCGAACGGCCACCTACGGTGAGCTTGCCGAAGCCGCCTCAAAACTCGAGGCTCCGAAACAGCCAACGCTGAAGGATCCCAGCGCATTCAAGCTCATCGGCAAGCCGATCAGGCGTCTGGATACGCCGAGCAAGGTCGACGGCAGCGCAGAGTTCGGGATCGACGTCAAGCTGCCCGGCATGCTTTACGCCGCACTCGCGCAATGCCCGGTGATCGGCGGCAAGCCGGTCGGCTTCGACGCCGCCCGCGCCAAGACGATGCCTGGAGTCAAGCATGTCGTGCAGATCAGCGACGGCGTGGCGGTGGTGGCCGATACGTACTGGCATGCGCGCAAGGCGCTCGACGCAATCGATGTGAAGTGGAATGAAGGCAGTGGGAAGTCTCTTAGTTCGGAGAGTATTGGCGTGGCCCTGCAAGCCGCAGCCGCCAAGCCGGGCGCGGTGATCAAGAAAGTGGGGGATGTAGAAGCCGGCATGAAGGCCGCAGCGCGCAACATCGAGGCGACGTATGAATTGCCGTTCCTGTCGCACTCGCCGATGGAGCCGATGAACTTCACCGCCGATGTTCGCAAGGACTCGGTGCTTTTGTACGGTCCGACGCAGTTCCAGCAGCTGGCGGTCGGCACGGCGGCCGCCATTGCCGGCGTGAAGCCGGAACAGGTCACTATTCGCACGACCTTCCTCGGCGGTGGCTTTGGACGGCGCATCGACGTCGACTTCATCGCGCAGGCGGTCGAAATCTCGAAAGCCGTGGGCGCTCCGGTCAAGCTTGTGTGGTCGCGCGAGGACGACATGAAGCACGACTTCTACCGCCCGATCGCCCTCCACCGAATGTCCGCCGGGCTCGATGCGCAGGGCATGCCGACGGCGATCAAGTTCCACCTCACCAGCCCATCGGTCACCGCCCGTCTGTTCTCGGTGTTTGTGAAGGACGGTCTCGATCCTTTCATGACGGAAGCCGCCGTCGTGCCCTACGCCATCCCGAACCAGCTGGCCGCCGTCGTGATTCACGACACCGGGTTGCGCGTCGGCTACTGGCGTTCGGTGTCGCACGCGTTGAACGCGTTTGCGAACGAGTCGTTCATCGATGAGTTGGCGGTCGCGGCGGGCAAGGATCCGCTCGAATATCGCCGAACGCTTCTTGCGAAGGAGCCACGCCACCTCAACGTGCTCAATGTCGCCGCGCAAAAATCAGGCTGGGGGGGGCCCTTGGCGGCCGGCCGCTCGCGTGGCGTTGCGGTCATGGAGGGGTACGGCACCTACCTTGCCTTGATCGCCGAAATTTCGACCGCGGGCAGCGAGATCCGGGTCCACAAGGTCACGGTGGCTGCCGACCTTGGCAGCATGGTGAACCCTAACATCGTCGAGCAGCAGATCGAGAGCAGCGTGATTTTTGGTTTGTCGGCGGCTCTCTTTGGCGAGATCACGCTGAAGAACGGGGTGGTGGAGCAGAGCAACTTCCACGACTACCCGGTCGTTCGCATGGACCAGTCGCCCGAGATTGGCATCACCTTGGTGCCGAGCGGTGGAAAGCCGGGCGGCATCGGCGAGCCGGTGACGGCCATGATCGGGCCGGCGGTAGCCAACGCGATCTACGCGGGCACAGGCAAGCGACTGCGTAAGCTTCCATTGCGCTTGGCGTAAACCCCTCTTGATCTTTCGACGGAGAAGTTCGTTACGGCGGTTTTCACGTCGTGAAGCCCTATGAGAGCGTTCTTCTTCATCGTGCTCGTGACCACTTGCGCGATGTCGAATGCTCAGGACTACGAGCGCGAACTGCGCTGGACCGAGCAGACGCTGGCAACACTCGTTGTCGGCGACGCGGTGCAGCTTGAACAGAAGAATGCGCATCGCTTTCTTGCGCTGCACACCAGAGCGGCCAACGAGCGCGGCGCGGTCGTCATCGTGCATGGCCGCGGCTGGTCACCCGACTACGACCTGTATGGGGAACTGCGCACTCAGCTTGCGGACGCAGGCTATTCGACGTTGTCTATTCAGATGCCGGTCTTGCCGGGCACGGCCAAGATCGGCGATTACCTGTCGACATTTCCCGATGCCGATGAACGGCTTTCACTGGCCGTTGGATGGCTGCGTGCCCATGGGGCACACAACGTTGCCGTCGTTTCGCACAGTTTGGGCGCGACGATGGCGAATCACTATCTGATCCATGCGCGCGGCCCTGCCGTCGACGCCTGGGTGTTCATCAGCATCATCAACGGGCTCGAGGACATGTTTCGGATCAAGATACCGGTGCTCGACGTGTTCGGCAGCGAGGATTGGGACGTCACCCGATTCGGTGCCGATGAGCGAAAGACGCAGATCCTCAAGATCGCCAATTCACAGCAGGTGGTTGTTGCCGGCGCGCAGCACTTCTTCGAGGGCAAACGCGAGGAGCTGACACGCGTCATTGTCGTGTTCCTCGATCGGGTTTTCAAACGTGGGTAGGAAGGGGCGCCGGAGCGTCATCCGCCGCCGCGCCGTATACGCGGTGGCCTTGGTTGTCGGATGACCCCCGCACCGACTCAACAGTCGCCATGCCGCGACACAGCGCCGTCGACGTTTCGGCAGCGCAAAGGGGGATGTGATCGAACAATCCGTTGATTCCGCGGCTTCGCCCAGCTCTTCGAGCGCACTCGAAGGGGACCAGCAGCGCCTGATGCTTCACATGCCCGTCGACGTCCGCAGCGTGTCGCTGGCTGTGCTCGCGCTGCTTGCGAGTTTGTTCGCGATGCAGTGGGCCAAGGCGATTCTGATCCCGATCCTCCTTGGCGTCATGATGAGCTATGCGCTGACGCCCATCGTCAATAAGTTGGAGCGATGGAAAATTCCAAGAGTCGCTGGTGCGGGCTTGCTTGTGATCGCGATTACCGCAGCGTTGGGTTGGGGTGCGTGGTCTCTGAGCGACCAGGTCAACGCGCTGGTCGACACGCTGCCCAGGGTCACCCAGAAGATTCGTCAGTTGACACAAAGCAGGGCGGCCTCAATATCGGCAATCGAGAAGGTCCAACAGGCCGCAGCGGAGCTCGAGTCGGCCGCGACGGGGGGCCCGACCGCCGCGTCAGGGGCTGGATCCGCAGCTGCGGGTCGCGCGTCTGATCCTGCGGCCGTGAGGCCTCTGGCCAGGCCGTCTTCGACGCCTCTCGCGGGTGCGGCAAACCCCCGCGTCGATGAACACAAGATCGATATCCGTGGCTACGTGTTGTCCGGAACGATCGGCGCGTTCGCCTTCCTGGGTCAGCTGGCTGTCGTCTTCTTCATCGCGTTGTTTCTGCTGGCTTCGGGCAACAGTTTTCGCCGCAAGATGGTGAAGCTTGCCGGGCCCCGGTTGAGCCAGAAGAAGGTGACGATCGAGACGCTCGACGAGATCACCGGCCAGATCCAACGCTACCTTCTCGTCCAGATTGGCGTCAGCGTCCTTGTCGGGATCGCCACCTGGCTGGCGTTCTACGCGATCGGCCTGGAGCAATCGGCTGTCTGGGGCGTCGTGGCAGCCGCAACGAACCTGATCCCGTACCTGGGTGCGATCCTCGTCGGGGCCGGCTCCGCGATCGTGGGAATGGTCCAGTTCGGCACCATCGAGATGGCGCTTCTCGTGGGCGGGAGTTCGTTCGCGATCCACACGGTGATTGGCAATTTGCTGACACCGTGGTGGATGGGACGGGCGAGCCGAATGAGCCCGGTCGCCGTGTTCCTTGCCGTCCTTGTCTTCGGTTGGCTGTGGGGCGTTTCGGGTCTGCTGCTTGGGGTACCGATCTTGATGGTCGTGAAGTCGATCTGTGACCGTGTCGAAGATCTCAAGCCGGTCGGCGAATTGTTGGGCGCCTGATCACTCGTCGTTGCTTGCGCGGCGCCTGCGACGGTGCATGCATCACGAAGTCCCATCAAGTGCATTGCATGGCTCCAGCTCGATCCACAGAGAAATAATGCAGTCGATCCGGCCCCGCGAAAGCGGCGAATCGGCTAGGCTGCCGCCTGGTCACGCACCCACTGGGAGATACGGATGATCCGACGCAACTTCTCGAGAAGCGGCACACTCGCCGCGCTGACCTGCGCCTCGATCTTCATCGGCGGTGGCGCTGTCGCGGAATCGTGGGTCACCGTGGCGAGCAAGTCCGCCGGCAAGGTCCACCTGCTGCCGGCCACGCTGGAAACGACCCAGTGGGGCTGGTTCGACAATGCGCAGCCGCCGGTGCTCACCATCGACTCCGGCGACACGGTGGTGCTCGAGACGATGATGCATTCGCACAATCAGGTCGTGCCGGGGCGCACCATCGAAGAGATCAAGAAACTGCGCACCGATCACCCCGGGCGCGGGCCGCACACCTTGACAGGGCCGATCTTCGTCAAGGGCGCGGAACCGGGTGACACGCTGAAGGTGACGCTCAACCGCATCGTGCCACGGGCCTATGCGACCAACTTCAACGTGCCGGGCATGTTCGGACAGTTTCCGAAGGAATATGCGGACGGCCAGGTGAAGTACATCTACCTCGACATGGAACGCAAGGTGGCTGAGTTCCTGCCGGGCGTCTACATTCCACTGCGGCCCTTTCCCGGCACCCTCGGCGTGGCGCGCAAGGAACCGGGCCGCTACAGCAGCGTGCCTCCCGGCGAGTATGCCGGCAACATGGACATCCGCGACCTGACAGAGGGCACCGCGCTCTACGTTCCCGTTCATGTTTCCGGCGCGCTGCTGTGGAGCGGCGATTCGCACGCCGCGCAGGGGAATGGTGAGGTCAACCTCACCGCGCTCGAGACCGCCTATAAGGAATTCAACATCACCGTCACCGTCCTCAAGGACGTGAAGCTCGACTTCCCGCGCATCGAGACGCCGAACTCCTGGATCACGATGGGCATGGATGCTGACCTCAACAAGGCGTGGGAGGGTGCGAAAGGCCAGACAGTCAAGTTCCTCTCGCAGCAGCGCAAGATCTCCGAGGCCGAGGCGGCCACCCTCATGGCGAATGTGTCCGATTGCCGAATTTCGCAGGTCGTCAACATCAAGAAGGGCGTGCACTGCCTGAATCCGAAGGACGCCCAGTCCAAGGAGGACATGGAACGCCCGACGAAGGAAACGGCGAACTATTACGTCGCCCACGTCGCGGATGCCGATCTCAACAAAGCCATGGACGCCGCGTCGATGGCGATGATCAAGTGGCTCGAGGCGAACAAGGGCATCGCGCGCCTCGATGCCTACGGCCTCGCAAGCGTCGCGATGGACTGCCGCGTCGGCCGCGTGACGGACGGCGAGAAGAACGTGCACTGCCTGTTGCCCAAGAGCCTGTGGAAGTCGCCCTACTGAGCCGGGCCTGATCCGATGTCGACAAGGGCGGCGAGAGCGGCCCTTTTCTTGTCTGCCCTGTTCGCGCTCTGCGAAGCCACGTTTGCACAGCATCGGCTCGCAGTGGTCACGACGACGACGGACCTGAAGAGCCTCGTCGAAGCGGTGGCGGGCGATCGTGTGGTGGTGACGAGCCTCGTGCCGCCCGCGATGGATGCGGAAGACTACCAACCCAGGCCACAGGACCTGGGGCGGCTGAAGGACGCGCGCATGATCGTGCGCGTCGGCCTCGACTACGACCTGTGGCTCGACCGCTTGCTGCGCAACGTCAACAATCCCGCGCTCCTGCGCGGCCAGGCCGGATACGTGGACGCGTCGTTTTCGGTGGCGCTCCTGGAAGTGCGTGGCTCGGCCGTGGGCGACCAGGGCGGACATGCGCACGGCAGCGGCAATCCGCACTACTGGCTCGACCCCGCCAACGCAGAGATCATCACCGGCAACGTTCTTGAGGCCTTGATGCGAATCGATCCCGCGAATGCCGGCTACTACGAGGCGCGGCGCATCGCATTCCTCGACGAGCTGGCCGCGAAGCTGCGCGAATGGGCGAAAGCGCTGGCGCAATCGCAAGGCAAGCCCATCCTCGCCTATCACAACAGTTGGGTCTATTTCGCGCGCCGCTTCCGGCTGAACATCGCCGGCACGATCGAGGTGAAGGCAGGGGTTCCGCCCAGTCCCGCGCACCTGAGCGCGCTGCTGCGGACGATGCGCGAAAGGCAGGTCAAGGTGATCGTGAAGCAGCCGTTCGAGCCCGACAAGTACCCGGCGTTCCTTGCCGAAAAGTCCGGCGCCACCGTCGTTGTGCTGGCAGCATCCGTGGGCACGATTCCCGAAGCCACCGACTACTTCGCATTGTTCGAATACAACGTCAAGGCGCTCTCCAGGGCGCTGAGAGCAGGCAAGGGCTGAGTGTGGCCGATGCACTTGCCCTGTTGTGGCTGCCTTTCGTGGTCGCGGTGTGCCTCGTCGCGATCCACACCTATTTCGGAATCCAGGTTCTCACGCGCAACGTCGTGTTCGTCGACCTGGCGCTGGCACAGATCGCCGCGCTCGGCGCGACCGTGGCCTTCATGCTGGGGCACGCGGCGCAGGGCGGCGCGAGCTACGCGTACTCGTTCGCCTTCACTCTCGCCGCCGCACTTCTGATCGCGTTCACGCGCCAGTGGGCGGGCCGTATTCCGCAGGAAGCGCTGATCGGCGTGATCTACGTCGTGGCGGCCGCGACCGCATTCCTGCTGGTGGACAGTGCGCCGCAGGGCGCGGAACACATCAAGCAGATTCTCACCGGAAGCATCCTCACCGTCGGCACCGGCGATCTGCTTGTCATCGCGCCGCTCTACGCGGCCATCGGCATTGTTCACGCGATCCTGCGCCACAAACCATTCCCGCCGCCCTCGGGCGCCGCCATCTGGTGGTGGGATTTCTTCTTCTACGCGACATTCGGTCTGGTGGTCACGAGCTCGGTGGCGCTTGCAGGCGTGCTGTTGGTGTTTTCCTTCCTCATCATTCCGGCGGCCATCGGCATGCTCTACGCGCAGACGCTGCCGCGCCAGCTGGCCATTGGCTGGGGGGCGGGTAGCCTCGCAAGCCTGGTCGGGCTCGCGGTTTCGTATTCGTGGGACCTGCCCACGGGCGCATCGATGGTGTGCGTGTTCGGCGCCTCGCTCGCCGTGGCGGGCGCCATCTGCCTGCTGCGCGGGCGATCGACCGGGAAATTCGAGGCGGCCGGAGCCGGCCTGCGCATCGCG
>JANMAW010000647.1:0-7480 GCA_031360005.1 Rhizobacter sp. | reverse complement strand
GGGCTGGGGTTGCCGACGACGAAAAACGCGGTGTTCGACTCGCGGTCGACCGCCGGCGCCATCCAGACACCGCCACCGAGCGTCTTGTAGAAGTCGCCCCCCTTCGCGAACTGCGCCTTCTCTGCCGCGATGTCGCGCTTCATGTTGCGGCCGGTGGCATCGTTGACCGCCCAGACGCCTTCGTGGCCTTTGTCGGGCACGGTGTCGAAGGTCCACAGCAGCTTGCCGTCATTCGCGTCGTAGGCCTTCACGAAACCGCGGATGCCGTACTCGCCACCGTTGGTGCCGATCAGGATCTTGCCGTTCACCGCGACCGGCGCCATCGTTTCCGAATAGCCCAGCTCCGGGTCGGCGATCTGCGTCGCCCACAGCAGCTTGCCGGTCTTGGCATCGAGCGAGACGAGCTTCGCGTCGAGCGTGCCCATGTACAGCCGGTCGCCCATCACAGCGACGCCGCGGTTGTTGGGCCCGCAGCAGTAGGTCATCACCGCGCCCATCTTGTGCTTGTAGTGCCAGAATTCCTTGCCGGTCACCGCGTCGAGCGCATAGACGTGGTTGTACGACGTGGTGATGTACATGATCCCGTCGATCACGATCGGCGCCGTCTCCATCGACTCCAGCACTTCGGTCTGGAACTGGAATGCCGGCCGCAGCCTGCCGACGTTCGAGGTGTTGATCTGCGCCGCCGGGTAGTACCGGGTCTGCGCATAGTTCATGTTGGAATGAAGAAAGTTGCTGGCGTCCTTGTCGGCCGCGTCGAGCTGCCCCTGAGAGACGGAGACGGTCTTCGGCACGGCCGATCCCGTGGCCGCGGCCTGCCCCGAAATTTCGGCCTGCGCCAGCGCTCCGCCGGCCGCAGCGCTCAGTGCGGCGGCGATTGCAGTGGCAAGCCACCGGCCCGACCCGAAAGTCACTTGGTTCATTGCTGTCTCCTCGGTTTTTGGTTCATCGGCCACGCCCTGGCATCAGTGCGGCAGGCAAGGTCGCGGCAGGTCTTGACACAATCCACCGTTCGCCGGTGTGCACTGGTTTCAGCCGCAGGCGCTCCCCGATGCGAGAGTACCCAAGTTGAAGCCTGCTGCAAACCGGAATCTTCGCCGCGACAGCATCGTTTGTACCGATCCCGGACCCTCATGAAAAACACTAGAAGCCACCTCCGCAGCTTGCTGCTCGCCGCGATCCTTGGCACCACCGGCGGGCTGACAACGACCGGCGCCCACGCCCAGGCCGCCAGCAACCCGAATCTCAATGCGCAGTTGCTGGTCGCCGCGCGGCAGGACGATATGTCTGCGGTGCAGCGCGTCCTGGCGCAAGGCGCTGCGCCGAATTCGCGCAACCGGCTCGGCAAGACGCCACTGCTTCTTGCCTGCGAGAAAGGCAACCTTGTGCTGGCCGAACTGATGCTGCGCAGCGGCGCCGACATCGATCAGGCCTCGCTCGAAGGCGTCACGCCGCTGATGGCGGCGAGCTACGCCGGCAGCGCCCCGCTCGTCAAACGGCTGCTCGCAGCGGGTGCGCGCACCGACCCCGTGGACCGCATGAAAAAGCCCGCGATCGTCTACGCCGCAGGTCTTGGCCATGCCGCAGTGATCGATGCGCTGCTCGCGAGCGGGGTCGATGTCAATGCCACCTATGACCATCGACTGACCCTGCTGATGTGGGCGGCCGGCCAGGGGCACGCCGACGCCGTGACGCTGCTGCTGGCGCGTGGTGCCGACGCGGATCTGCGCGACGACCGAGGCATGACCGCGCTCGACATCGCGCGCCAGTCGCTCCAGCCCGGGGCGGTCGAAGCGCTCGGCCGGACCCAGGCTGCAAAGTAGGCAACTCACACGATCGACGCGCCCCGCCTGATCCGATGAAATTGTCGCAAGTGCTCTTTTCCCAGGGCTTCGGCGCGCGCCGCGAGTGCGAGGGACTGATCCTCGCCGGCCACGTGACGCTGGCCGGATCGGTCTGCGACGACCCGTACTTCGAGGTCGACCCGGAAGGCCTGAGCTTCGGCGTGCGTGGCGAACTCTGGCCGTACCGCGCGAAGGCGCTGGTGCTGCTGAACAAGCCCACCGGCCACGAGTGCTCGCAAAAGCCGAAACACCACGCGAGCGTGATGAGCCTGCTGCCGGTGCCGCTGCGCGTGCGCGGTCTGCAGCCGGTCGGCCGGCTCGACGAAGACACGACGGGACTGCTGCTGCTCACCGACGACGGTGCGCTGATCCACCGCCTGACGTCGCCGAAGAAGCACGTTCCCAAGGTCTACGAGATCGAGACCATCGACGCGGTCACCGACGGCCAGATCGACGAACTGCGGCGCGGCGTGGTGCTGCACGACGACCCGTTGCCGGTTCGCGCCGCGGCCTGCGAGAAGACGGGCGAGCGAGCGCTGCGGATGACCCTGCTCGAAGGCAAATACCACCAGGTCAAGCGAATGGTGGCCGCCACCGGCAACACCGTGCAGCGCCTGCATCGCAGCCGTTACGGCGCGCTCGCACTGCCGGCCGACCTGGCGCCCGGCGAATGGCGCTGGCTGCCCGGGCCGGGCGTGCTGTACGCCGACTGAAGCGCACGGGCCGCGGCCAGATCGGATCGGGTGTTCCATCCTGAGACAACGCGGCGGGACGCCGTCTGCACACGCTGATGAGGACGTGCCGACATGCCGATGTGTCATCGCGCCGTCGTGGTCATCGCAGCCACCGTAGCGTAATGGTTGGACGCGACGATGGCTCGGCCCGCGCAGTCCCTCAGGGATGCCCCTAGGTTTCTGCGCGAGCAATAGCCGCCTACCGTGCGGCTGTCGGCCCGGGGGCAGTCTGGCGGCGCGCGGCTGCCCGGGAGACAAATGGAGACACGATGAAGGCATGCCATTCCAGCCGGTTCGTCCCGGCCATTGCGCGCGCGCCGACCGGGTGCCCTGCAGCGCGCGCGTTGGGTCTCGCCGATCTGCGCAACGACCCGGCCCCGGCTGGCGGAACGTCACGATGAATCGCCTCGCTGTGATTCGCTCCCGGCTCGCGGGTGTCGCTCCTGCGCTCGCTGGCCTGCTGCTCCCCGGCAGCCTGCTGGCGCAGATCGCGACGGGCGCGGCGCCGGCCGTGCTCGCGCCGGTGGTCGTGACCGCCACGCGCGTCGAAGCGGCGCCGTTCGACGTACCGGCCTCGATCGACCGCATCGAAGGCGACGCGGTGCGCAACGCTCGCGCGCAGATCAATATCTCCGAGAGCCTCGGCGGCGTTCCCGGCCTGCAGGCGCGCGACCGGCAGAACTACGCGCAGGACGTGCAGATCTCGGTGCGCGGGTTCGGTGCGCGTTCCACCTTCGGCATTCGCGGCGTGCGCCTGTACGTCGACGGCATCCCGGCCACCTTCCCCGACGGCCAGGGCCAGATCACCAACGTCGACCTCGGATCGGTCGATCGCATCGAGGTCCTGCGCGGCCCCTACTCCGCGCTGTACGGCAACTCGTCGGGCGGCGTGGTCCAGGTCTTCACCGAGGCTCCGGCGCTCTCGCCGACGCTCGACTTCAGCCTCGCCGGCGGCAGCGACGGCGTGCTGCGCGTCGGCACCAAGCTCAGCGGCACGAGCGGCGCGCTCGGCTACCTGCTGAGCGCCAGCCAGTTCGAGACCGATGGCTACCGCGACCACAGCGCTGCGCAGCGCACGCTCGGCAACGCCAAGCTGACCTTGCGTTCCGACGATGCCAGCACGCTGACGCTGATCGCCAACAGCGTGGTCCTGCCCGAAGCTCAGGACCCGCTCGGCCTGACGCGCGCGCAGTACGACGCCGACCCGCGCGGCGTCGATCCGGTGGCGCTGCAGTTCGACACCCGCAAGAGCGTCAACCAGAGCCAGGCCGGGGTCATCTACGAGCGTCGCGTCGATGCCGGCAATTCGATGCGGCTGCTCGTCTACACCGGGCACCGCAACACCGAACAGTTCCAGGCGATTCCGGTCGCCACCCAGGGCAACGCACTGCATCCCGGCGGCGTGATCGCGCTCGGCAGCACCTACCGCGGCGCCGACCTGCGCTGGACCGCTCGAGGCGCGATCGCCGACCGGCCGTTCACACTGGTGGCCGGTCTGGCCTACGACACGCTGGATCAGCGGCGGCTGGGCTACCGCAATTTCGTCGGTGCCGCGCCCAACCTCGTTCTCGGGGTTCGCGGCGCGCTGCGCCGCGACGAGAACGACACCGCCAGCAACTTCGACCAGTACCTGCAGGCATCGCTGCAGCTGGCGCCCGACTGGTCGCTCTCCGCCGGCTTGCGCCACAGCAGCGTGCGCTTCGACTCGACCGATCATTACATCGTCGGCACCAACGGCGACGACAGCGGTTCCGCACGCTACGGCGCGACGCTGCCGGTACTCGGGCTGATGTACGCGCTCAACAGCAGCGTGCATCTGTACGCCACCGCGGGTCGTGGCTTCGAGACGCCGACCTTCAACGAACTCGCATACCGCCCGGACGGCTCGACCGGGCTCAACTTCGACCTGCAGCCGGCACGCAGCGACAACCTCGAGCTGGGCGTGAAGGCGCGCCTCGCCGGCATCGGCAACATGACCGCGGCGGTGTTCGAGACCCGCACGCGCAACGAGATCGTCACGCTGACCAATGTCGGCGGCCGCTCGACGTTCCAGAACGCCGGCGCGACGCGGCGCACCGGGCTCGAAGTCGGCTGGTCCAACAGCTACGCCGAGCACCTGCGCGCGCAGGCTGCGTTGACCTACCTCGACGCCACCTACCGCGATGCCTTTCTGACCTGCAACGTCACGCCGTGCCCGGCGCCGAGCCAGAAGACGATTCCCGCGGGCAACCGCATTCCCGGAGTCGCACGCGGGTCGCTGTTCGCATCGCTCGGCTGGGTGCCGCCGACGGGCTGGCGCGGCGGCGTCGAAGGCCGCCTGCTGAGCAGCGTCTTCGTCAACGATGCGAACGATGACGCGGCACCGAGGTACTTCGTCGCCAGTGCCAACCTGGGCTACGTCGCGCGCCTCGGTCCGGTTCAGCTGACCGGGTTCGTGCGCGGCGACAACCTGTTCGGGCGCCGCTACGCCGGCTCGGTGATCGTCAACGAAGGCAACGGCCGCTTCTTCGAACCGGCACCGGGGCGCACGTGGCTGGCCGGTGTCTCCGGGTCGCTGACGTTTTGAAGTCTGTGGCGACTGTGCCCGCCGAATCGACCCAGGTGGCGCGCTACGGACGCGCGGCGATCGCACTGCACTGGCTTCTCGGCCTGGCGCTGCTCGGGCAGATCGTCTTCGGCTACCTGCTCGACGACATCGCGCCGCGCGGCACGCCGTCGCGGGCCGGCGTGATCAACCTGCACAAATCGATCGGCATCGTGCTGGCGCTGCTGACCGTCGCCAGGCTGGCGTGGAGCCTCGCCCACCGGTCACCCCCCTGGCCGGCGTCGATGCCGCGCTGGGAGCAGCAGGCCGCGCGGCTCGGCCATCAGGTCCTGTACGCCTGCATGATCGTGGTGCCGCTCTCGGGCTATGTCGCGTCCAATTTCAGCAAGTACGGGATCACGTTTTTCGGCATCGCGTTTCGCCCCTGGGGCCCCGACGTGCCGGCCGTGTACGCGTTCTTCAACGGCGTTCATGACGCGACGTCCTGGCTCTTGTGCGTGCTCGTCGTCGGGCATGTCGCGATGGCGCTGAAGCATGCCTTCGTCGATCGCGACGGCGTCATGTCGCGCATCTGGCCCCGGGCCTCGAGCTAGCTGGGCCGCCGCCCGCTGCATTTTTTCTGACGGAGTTCCCATGACGATCCAATCCTTCCTGTCGGCCTGCGCCGTGGCGATGACCTTGCCGGCAGCGGCGCTGGCCGCACCGTTCGCCTACGTGCCCAACGAAGGCTCGAGCAGCCTGAGCGTCATCGACACCGCGACCGACCGCACCGTCGCCGAGATCCCGACCGGCAAGAAGCCGCGCGGCACCGTCATCAGTGCCGACGGTCGCACCGCATATGTCAGCGACCAGCCGAACAACCAGCTGGTGATGGTCGATCTGGTCGCGCGCAAGCAAAGCGGCGTCATCGCGCTCGGCGAGTCGCCCGAAGGCGTGGGCATCTCGCCCGACGGCCGCTGGCTCGCAGTCGCGGTCGAAGAGAGCAACGACGTGGCGTTCGTCGACACGCGCACGAACCGCAAGGCCTTCGTCGTGCAGGTGCGCGGCAAGAACCCGGAGCACGCGGTGTTCACGCCCGACGGCAAGTACGTCTTCGTCAGCGCCGAGGAAGGCGGGGCGGTCGACGTGATCGACTTCGCGACGCGCAGCCAAGTGGCGCAGATCGCGGTCGGCGACCGGCCGCGCGGCATCGGCTTCTCGCCCGACAGCCGGCGCGCCTATGTCGCGGCCGAGAACTCCAGCGAGATCTACGTGATCGACGCGACCACGTTCAGCGTTCTCGCCAAGGTGAAGGCGGGGCTGCGCAGCAACGGCGTCACCGCGCACCCTGACGGCAAGCGCGTGTTCGTCTCGAATGGCGGCGACGCGAGCGTGTCGGTGCTCGATGTCGCCACCAACACCATCGTGGCCACGATCCCGGTCGGCCAGCGCCCCTGGAACATGGCGCTGACGCCCGACGGCAAGAAACTCTATGTCGCGTGCGGGCGTTCCGGCGCGGTGTCGGTGATCGATACCGAACGGCAGGTGAAGATCACCGACATCGCGGTCGGCAAGCTCCCGTGGGGCGTGGCGATTCGCTGACGGATGACATGATGAAGACATCGATGACGTTGTGGGCGCTCTGCGGCGCGGCATGCTGGCTCGCATCGACCGGCAGCCACGCCGAAAACCCCTCCGAGGTGCTCGAACTGCCGCAGGTCGAGGTCGTCGGCACGACGCCGCTGCCGGGGTCGGGGGTGCTGCTGCGCAAGCTGCCGTCGAACGTGCAGATCTTCACCAGCGCGGACCTGCGCCGGCAGCGCAGCGGCAACCTGACCGAATTCCTCGAGCAGAACGCCACCGGCATCACCGTCAACGCGGCGCAGGGCAACCCGTACCAGCCCGACATCAACTTCCGCGGCTTCGCCGCGTCGCCGTTGCTGGGCACGCCGCAGGGCATCTCGGTCTTCTTCGACGGCCTGCGCATCAACGAGCCGTTCGGCGACGCGGTCAACTGGGACCTGATCCCGCAGTCGGCGATCTCGAGCATCCAGCTGATCCCAGGCTCGAACCCGGCGTTCGGGCTGAACACGCTGGGCGGCGCGATCGCGCTGTACAGCAAGAGCGGCGCGAGCGAATACCCGGACAAGCCGGGCGGCTCGATCACGCTGTCGGGAGGCTCGTTCGGCCGCCGCACCGCCGGCTTCGAGACCGGCGGCCGGCGCGGCCCGTGGGACTGGTTCGTCACCGGCAACGATTCGAAAGACCGGGGCTGGGCCGAGCACAACGCGAGCCGCGTCAGGCAGCTGTTCGCGAAGCTCGGTTGGCAGGACGACCAGACCGACCTCGACGTCACGCTCAGCGCGGCCGACAACCGG
>JANMAW010000607.1:0-4497 GCA_031360005.1 Rhizobacter sp. | reverse complement strand
CGCATGCGCTGGTCGCGTCGCGTCGCATCGACGTGGATCTCGACCACCGATGCCGGCGCCGATTTCAGTCGCACCGTCACTGCGTGAAAGCCGAACAGGATCTGCTTGCCCATCGGGCAATGGTAGCGGCAGGCCATCGGGTACCATGCGCGCCGCGATCCCACCCACGCCGCGGAGACGACCCCATGCAAATGATCTGCCTTGACCTCGAAGGCGTGCTCGTGCCGGAGATCTGGATCGAGGTCTCCAGGCGCACCGGGATCGCCGAGCTCGCACGCACCACACGCGACGAACCCGACTACGACAAGCTGATGAAATTTCGCATCGGCGCGCTGGCGCGGCATCAACTCAGGCTCGCCGACATCCAGAACGTGATCGCCGGCATGGGCCCGATGGAAGGCGCGCGCGACTTTCTCGACGACCTGCGCGAGCGCTACCAGGTGCTGATCCTGTCCGACACGTTCTACGAGTTTGCCGCGCCGCTGATGCGCCAGCTCGGCTGGCCCACGCTGCTGTGCCACCGGCTCGATGTCGACGACGCCGGCGTGGTGCGCCGTCACGTGCTGCGCATGCCGGACCAGAAGCGCCACGCCGTCAACGCGCTGCGCGGCCTGAACTTCCAGGTGATCGCGGCCGGTGACTCTTACAACGACACCGGCATGCTCGGCGCCGCGCACGCGGGCTTCTTCATCCACCCGCCCGAAGCCATCGTCAAGCAGTTTCCGCAGTTTCCGGTCACGCGCAGCTATGCCGAACTGAGGACCGCGATCGACGCCGCGGCGCAGCGCCTGCGAGCGCCGGCCGCAACCACCTGAGCCCGTCGCCGCTCACGTCGATCGTGTGGCCCCGCGACCCGCAGCCCCGTCAGCGGCGCATTGCCACAACCAACATCAGCAGGCCGATCAGCACCGGCTGGTGCAGCATGTAGAAGCTCAGGCTCCAGCGGCCGAGCAGCGCGAGCGGCCTGAACGAAACGGGCAGCGTGCCCGTCAACCATGCGCGGCGTCGCGCCAACACCCATTGCCCGGCGGCGAGCCCCCACCACACCACACCAAGCCACGGCAGCAACGGCACATAGTCTTCGGTGATCGGCCTGCGCGTCACCAGGCCGATCCAGTCGGTCCAGCGCGTGTCGAACCATGGGTGCTGGACGAGTTGCGGCAGCAGCAGCGCGAGCAGGCCGAGCGGCCACAGCCAGCGCCCGGCGCCGGCAGTGAGGCGCAGCACGACCAGCAGCAGCGCCAGCGCGTGCAACACGCCGAAGCTGATGAAGCTGTTCGGAAACATGAACCAGGACCCGACACTCACCAGCACCGCGCACCCGGCCACCTGGGCCCAGCGCCACCAGAAGCGCGACCAGCCCTGCGCCTGCTCGGCAGCGATGGCCTGGCCGACGCCGGCGCAGAACATGAACAGGCCGACGATGCAGGTTCGCTGCACGGTCCAGAAAGGGTCGGCGTTGAAGTTCTGCCGGATGAAGCCGAAGTGGTTCAGATCGAACGACAAGTGGAATGCGGCCATCCAGACGATCGCAACGGCGCGCAACGCATCGAGTCGCTCGAAGCGGGGGTGGCGGTCGGCGGGCTCGGACGTCGTCGCGGTCACGCAGCGACGATAGCGCAAGCCCCTCGCGCCGTACCTAAGTCTCTGCGGCGCGCCCGGACCGCAGTGCCTGTGAAATGACGCCACGCAGGCGCGAATCCGAGCTGCCCGTTGCACCGTTACACGGTTACTTCGCTTCGGCGGCTCAGCCCGATGAACTCCAGCTCGGCGAACAGCAGCACCGTGACGACCTGCACCATGACGAAGGCCTTGCCGAGCAGCGTCGGGCTCACGCCGCCACCGAACAGGACCAACAGGCAGTCGATCGCCCACATGATGTTCAGCACGATAGGCATCCAAAACGCCGCCCTCGGGACGGCGACGTGCCGCGTCAGCCACAGCAGGTAGGCGGCGTAGGGGAACAGCGCGAGCCCGGCGAGCATCAGCAGCGCACCCGGCAGCCCGAGCAGTCCTTGCAGGGCGGATGCACCGAGCGCCATGACGGCGCCGACGGCGGCGCTGACGAGCGCATCGGCGAGCAACACACGACGCAGGAATGGGGAAGGTTGAATCGGCTTCGACATGAGGGTCTCCTTGGAATGACCACCGCCCGATGCGGTGCGACCGAATTCTGAGAGGGGGCCGTCACGGCGTCGATTACCTGCCGCGTCATGGCGTGCGCGCACGGCCCGCGCTATCGTCCCGCCGATGAACCCGTCCGCCATCCTGACCGTCGGCTCACAACTGCGCGAATGGCGCCAGCGGCGCCGACTGAGCCAGCTCGATCTCTCGGTCGATGCCGAAGTCTCGACCCGCCACCTGAGCTTCGTCGAGACCGGCCGCTCGATGCCGAGCCGCGAGATGGTGTTGCGCCTGGCGGATCGCCTCGAGGTGCCATTGCGCGAGCGCAACCGTCTGTTGATCGCCGCCGGCTTCGCGCCGATGTTCGCCGAGCGCGCGCTCGACGATCCTGCGTTGCAGTCGGCGCGCGAGGCCGTCGAGTTGATCCTGAAAGGCCATGAGCCTTACCCTGCCCTGGCGATCGACCGGCACTGGACGCTCGTGTCTTACAACCGCGCGGTGCCACTGCTGCTCGAAGGGGTCGCACCCGAGTTGCTGCGGCCGCCATTGAATGTGCTTCGCCTGAGCCTGCACCCCGAGGGGCTCGCGCCGCGCATCGCGAACCTGGCCCAGTGGCGCGCCCACCTGCTGGCCCGATTGCGCCAGCAGGTCGACGTCAGTGCCGACCCGGTGCTCGCCGAATTGGCCGACGAACTGCGCGCCTATCCGGCGCCACCTCAAGCGCATCCGGACATCACCGAAACCGCGGTCGTCGTTCCGCTGGTGCTGGCGACACCGCAAGGCATGCTCTCGTTCATCAGCACCACGACCGTGTTCGGCACGCCGTTGGACATCACGCTGTCGGAACTGGCGCTGGAGACTTTCTTCCCGGCCGATGCGGCGACGGCCGCGGTGCTGCGTCAGACGCAGTAGCACGCGGGCTGCGCTTCAGCGCATACCTCCAGCAGCGCGACCGCAGGCTGCGCACTATCCGAGCCACGCCCGGGCATTGCCGAACATGCGCATCCACGGGCTCGCCGCACTGCGGTCACCCGGCGCCCAGCTCATCTGCACGTTGCGGAACACGCGCTCGGCGTGCGGCATCAGCACCGTGAAGCGGCCGTCGGGCGTGGTCACTGCGGTGAGACCGTCGGGACTGCCATTGGGGTTGAACGGGTAGACCTCGGTCGCGGCGCCGATGTGGTCGACGAAACGCATCGCGCGGTGCACCGCCTTCGCCGCATGTTGCGGATCTGCGCGTTGCGAAAAGTCAGCGAAACCCTCGCCGTGCGCCACCGCCACCGGCAACCGGCTGCCGGCCATGCCGCTGAAAAAGATCGACGGGCTTTCCAGTACCTCGACCAGACTCAGCCGCGCCTCGAACTGCTCGCTCTTGTTGCGCGTGAACTTCGGCCAGGCCTGCGCGCCGGGGATGATGGGGGCCAGCGCGGCCATCATCTGGCAGCCGTTGCACACGCCCAGCGCAAACGTGTCGCTGCGGTGGAAGAACGCCGCGAACTGCTCGGCCAGCAACGGGTTGAACATGATCGAACGCGCCCAACCCTCGCCGGCACCGAGCGTGTCGCCGTAGCTGAAGCCGCCGCACGCGACGAAACCCTGAAACTGGTCGAGGCGCGCGCGGCCGGCCTGCAGGTCGCTCATGTGCACGTCGAAGGTGTCGAATCCGGCCCGGCTCATCGCATAGCTCATCTCGAGCTGGCTGTTCACACCCTGCTCGCGCAGGATCGCGACCTTCGGCCGCGCCGTGTGGATGAACGGTCCGGCCACGTCGACAGCCGGGTCGAAGCTGAGCTTCACATGCAGCCCCGGATCGTCTCTGCGGCCGGCGGCGTCGTGTTCGGCATCGGCGCAGACGGGGTTGTCGCGCAGCTTGCCGATGCGCCAGCTGACCTCATCCCAGACCTGATGCAGGTCGCGCAGCGGCGCGCTGAACTGGGCCTTCGCATCGCGCCAGACTTCCATCACGCCGCGATCGTTGGGCTTGCCGATGAAATGGCTGTGCTTGCTCAGGCCGAATTCGCGCAAGGTCTGCATCACCTCGTTGCGCACCGCGGTCGGCACCTGGATCACGGCGCCGAGTTCCTCGCTGAACAGCGCGCGCAGCGTCAGTTCGTTGCGGCGCGTCGCGACCTGCGCGGCCCAGTTCTTCGAGTCGCCGTGGTCGGCGCGGCTGTCGCTGATGCCGTCGCCTTCGGTGACGAGCATGTCGACGTTCAGGCTCACGCCGAGGTGGCCGGCGAAGGCCATTTCGCACACGCAGGCCCAGAGGCCGCCGTCGCTGCGGTCGTGGTACGCGAGGATGCGGCCTTGCTCGCGCAACCGGTTGATCGCGCCGACCAGCGCCTTCAGTTGCGCCGGCTCGTCGAGATCGGG